>JAZLGO010000032.1:0-6127 GCA_045616305.1 Saccharofermentans sp.
ACGACTTCATAAATTACTGATATTCCTTTCCATTTGCATAACAGTCTTAATTGCAATTACCAATTGTTCTTCACTAATTCCGTCAAATATTTTCCATATAATTTCCTGGCTCTGTGCATCATTTTTTTCGCAAAAATCCATGCACTTCTTCGTCAGAACAACACGCTGCTTTCTCTTATCTTTTTCATCCGGAATCATAGCTGCAAATTCTTTGCTTTCAAGTTTCAAAAGAATTTGTTTTACATTCTGATGAGAGCTCCCCATTACCTCTGACAGTTCATTTATTGTTGGATTCTCTTTGCAAATATTGATACAGATGATAGCGAAAAACTGTTTCCAGGTTATCTCTTTAAAGAACTTATCTGCGCATGCCTGAAATCTATTATCAAAAGCACTCAACAGCCCAAGCATAAATGCCTGTGGTGGCATCTCTCCAAACTTAACCAAATCCATATTCATATCTAAATCATAGTTCATTATTTCTCCCCCTACGCGAAAAGGTAATATATTACACATCTATTTATGTAACATATTACCTATCCACTTGTCAATATTTTCCTTCACTCATTTTTAATAACTTGGAAAATAGGAAGATTTAGTTATTCATTTGAATCGGAAATGTTATAATTATCGAAAATGGGATTTTCGATAATGAGGTTTATATGGCAAAACGAATTTTAATTGTTGACGATGATAAGGCAATAACCGAGATTATTGAGGATACTCTGTCCGAATACGGTTATGAACCTTTCAAGGCACATTCTTTAAAGGAAGCCTATGATTTATTAAGTAAGCAGCCTGTTGAACTTATAATTCTTGATATTAATTTCCCTGACGGAGTCGGCTTCGACTTTTGTAAGGACCTTCGTAAATTCTCGGCCGTACCGATTATTTTTGCCAGTGCAAGAACCATGGAAGATGACAGAATCAAAAGCTTGGATATCGGCGGTGATGATTTTCTCAGCAAACCGTATTCTCTCAAGGAACTTTTAAGTCATGTGAATGCTCTTTTCAGAAGGACCTACGGTTTGACAAACGAAGAGAAGATAACTAAGTTCGGTGATGTTGTCGTAAACAGCACACTGAGAACCGTAACCAAAAGCGGAGTTCCGATTAATCTGTCGCTTCGCGAGTTTGACCTTCTGGAATATCTCATTAATAATAAAAACGTTGCAGTAAATAAAGAGAAACTGTTATCTGAGGTTTGGGGTGCCTATAACATCGTTGAACCTTCAACGCTTACAGTACATATAAGATGGCTTCGTGAGAAGCTTGAGGAGAACCCTTCAGAACCTAAGTATTTTATTACGGTAAGAGGTGTAGGCTACGCCCTGAAAATCGATGACGAAGAGGCAGAATAAATGAACAACAAATCCAAAATCATCAGTTTATGCAGTGTCTTCGCGTTAATAATTATCATACTTACAGGTGTTTTTGTTATTCGCGACATATACACAACAAAGGAATTATCTTCCAAAGCAATCAACGTTGAGATTAATGAGATTAATCATAAGCTTGACAGCGGTGATATCGAAGGTGCAAAAGAGTGTATAAATAATCTTCCCGGAAACAGCGGAACATTAATTAACAACAACATTGCAAAATATATTGCCGTAGGTTCGTTAAATATACTGGGAATCATCATTGCCTTCACTTATATCTATAACACTGTATTAAAGCCTTTCGACAAGCTGGAAAAATTTGCCTCAAATGTAGCAAACGGTAATCTGGATATTCCGATTGAGCAGGAAAAAGGTCAATACTTCGGCAGATTCACCTGGGCCTTTGACAATATGCGTAAGGAAATTAAAAAGGCAAGAAACGACGAGAAAGCCGCAATAGAAAATAACAAGACCGTAATAGCATCTCTATCTCATGATATTAAAACGCCTATATCTTCAATAAGAACATATTGCGAAGCATTGGAAGCAAATCTGGATAAAACACCTGAGAAAAGAGCTCACTATCTTAACACAATTATAGAAAAATGTGATGAAGTAGGAAGGCTCACCGATGACTTATTTATCCATTCCGTTTCCGATTTAAATCAGCTCAGCGTCACCCCTTCAAGAATCGAATTAAATTCTTACATGAAAGGTGTTGTCGATTTGCTGTCTGCAAATGAACATCTCGGATACAGAAGCGATATTAATGAGGATGCTTTTATAAAAGCCGACCCTGCGAGACTTACACAGATTCTGGAGAATCTGATTGCAAATTCCGGCAAATATACCGACACCTTAACAAACATCTATACCCGTAAAGAATCAGATAAGATTATTATCGAGGTCCGTGATTACGGTAAAGGAATTCCGGAAGAGAATCTGCCTTTTATTACGCAGAAGTTCTACAGAGGTATCAACACCGAGGGTATTCAGGGCTCAGGGCTCGGACTCTATATTTGCAGCTATTTGGCACACAAAATGGACGCCGAGCTTGTTTTAAGTAATGTTTACAATGATACAAAAGACTCGACATGTGAAGGACTCTCGGCAAAAATAATTTTCAGTGATGCTTCTTAAGGTTCTCTTAATGTTCGAAGAATTATACTTTGGGCACAAATCGAAAAAGGAGAATTTTATATGGCAACGTTAATTAAAGCTAATAAACTTTGTAAAACTTATGCAAATGACGGGATTCAAAATCACGTTCTGTCTAATGTTGACCTCGAGATAGACGAGGGCGAATTTGTTGCAATCATGGGAGCATCGGGTTCAGGTAAATCCACACTTCTTTATTGTTTAAGCGGAATGACAACAGCTACTTCCGGCGAAGTTATTTATGATAAAAAAGATATATGCAGAATGAAGGAGAAGGAACTGACAAAACTCAGATATAACGGCTTCGGTTTTGTATTTCAGCAGATAAATCTGGTTCCGAATCTTACACTTCGCGAGAATATTGCAGTTCCGGGATATCTTAATAAAAACAAAAGTCGCAAAGACATTGATTCACGTGTAGATGAGCTTTTAAAGACAGTAGGTATCTATGAGGTTAAAGATCACAATCCAAGCAGAACAAGCGGCGGTCAACAACAAAGATGTGCCATCGCAAGAGGTCTTATTAATGAACCTAAGATTTTGTTCGCAGATGAACCTACCGGCGCTCTTAACAGAAGTACATCAAAAGAAGTTCTTAATCTTTTTACCGACTTTAACAAAAAGGGCCAAACTGTCCTTCTTGTAACTCATGATATAAAAACAGCAATACGTGCTACACGTATTCTTTATATTGAAGACGGTTCCATAAAAGGCGAACTTAAAATGTCAGATTATAAAGAAAATGAAGAAAAAGCTCGTGAGACACAGGTAAATTCCTGGCTTACTTCACTTAACTGGTAATAAAGAAAGGATAGGTGAAGTATGGATATTTTTACTATTGTTAAGGCTAATATCAAATCACATAAAGGTCAGTTTATCGGACTTGCACTTCTTGTGATTTTTTGCGTTTCAAGCATTATTGCTTTTTATAATGTAATGGAGTCTTCAAACAAAAGCATCAGTGACGAATATGATTATATTAATGTTCCTAATGATAATATACTCATTGAGAGATCCAAGCTTACAGACGAGATGCTCCTAAAGCTCGGCGAGCTTGATGAAGTAGATAATTACGTTGTAACACCTGTTCTTGATTGTCACGCAGTTGCACCTTACGGTTGGGATTATAATGACTCATCCCGCGTATACCAATCTCTAATATTTCTTCAGACAAAACCGAATTCTTCTTCGGGAATGCGATATCCGCAAATTAATGAGGATATAACAGAAAGAATTTCTGACGATTATGTAATTAATCAAGGCGAAACATATCTCGCCAACGGCATTGCATCACAGTTGAAAGTAAAAGTCGGTGACAAAATTGAGATTACATGTGAGAATATAAAAAGAGTTTTTGTTATTAAAGGGATTATAGAAGACCAATTCTCATCAACAACAATCGGTTATAAGAATATTCTCGTCAGTGAAGAAGATTATAACAGCTTTTATAATGAAGTAACAGCAACATACGACGGCTTGGGTTTTGAATCAGATTATAACAGTTATATCGTGTCTGTATATAAAAAAGACAGTTCCATGCCGACAAATGAATTCAGAAGAGCAGTTAATAAGACAACAGGAATATATGATTTTGCCTCTTCAGTAACAGAAAGAGAAGAATTCTTGGGATATAATGCCCTTGTACCTAAAACCTTCTCATTAATATTAATCATTGTGGCTCTCATACTTTATACAGTATTGATTATAATTGTCGGAAATACAATTTCATCCGCTGTAAGAGACAACTATAAAACTTTGGGAATTCTTAAGGCTAACGGCTTCTCGGCCGGTAAGCTCAAACTGGTTTATATTTTTCAATATCTCACAATAGAAGCAGCCGGTATTATTATCGGAATTATCCTCGGCTATTCCCTTTGCGGTTTGATTTTGAATGCCTTTGCAAAAATATCGGGATATATCTGTAAGCCGCATATAGATTGGTTGATTACCGGATTAATCATATTGGGATTTCTGATATTCTCACTTATTGTAATTGTTATCAGCACATTTAAAATCTCTTCTGTGTCCCCTTATAAAGCTATATCAGATACAAAAGATGATGTCAGTTTTAATAACAATTCAGTAAACCCTATCACTCATAAATGTCTCTCTTTAAGCTTGGCATTAAGACAAATAACTTCATCCAAACTCAGTTATTTGGGACTTATCACCTCTGCCTTAATTCTTATGGTGCTTCTTGTTTTTAATCAAGCTTCGGAAAAATCAATGTCCTCGAAAAGCACAGTTCTCAGCATGTCACCGATGGGTGAAGTTTATATACACCATTTTGAGCACTTAACTTCGGAAGAACAGGATGAGGTTATGGAATATATAAATTCCAAAGTGACTCTTCAGGATTACTACGAATCAACAACATACTATACTTCCGGCGAGTTTGGTAATATTTTGACTTCTTTGTATAAAGACATCGAGAATATTCCTTGTTTAACAAAAGGAAGAGCACCTGTTTATGATAACGAAGCAGTAATCGGTACAGGAATTGCTTCATCCTACGGAAAAGAAATAGGAGATACCATAGAACTCACATATAACGGAAAGGCATATGAATATCTTATTACAGGAATAATCAGTTCTACCCAGGATATAGGTAATGTTGCAGCCCTCGGTTTGGAAGCAGCAAGAAAAATCGGTTTTGATGATCGTCTGGATTACGAAACACTGACTCTTGTAATTAAGAATCCGGACAATCCGAATGAATGGTATCCGCGCAGCAATGCGGAAGCTCTTGCCAATGATCTCAACGAGAAGTTTGATGATCTTAACTGTGTTGCATCTGATACATCCGTGTTTGGTTCTCAGATTCAGCAAATAATCAATCTCATTAAGTATGTCATTTATGTTGTTACCGCCGCAGTTGTATTTATTATTATCAACATGAGCTGTTCCAAGTTCTTTGCTAATGAGATAAAGCAGTGCGGCACTATGAAAGCATTGGGATTCACTTCGAACTTAATCAGAATTCAGTTTGCTCTCAGATTTGCGATTGTATTCACAATAGGAAGCTTAATCGGCGGAATACTTTCAGGTCTCATTTTGGAGCCTGTATTCGGTATCTTGTTTGGATTCTTCGGGGCTGCAAGAGTAAACGTAAATTTCTACCCGAGCCTCTATCTTATTCCTCTCGTTTTCATAATGGTAATATCGTTCATCTGCGCATATTTTTCTTCCAAGAAGGTTCGAAAATTGGATATAAACGTATTAATTACCGAATAATTTTTTTGTCACATCTCAGTTTAACGGTAGCCTGAAAACTCGAGATTCGGGAGGGGGCGGGCTGGCACCCGACTTCAACATTGATTTGCGTCAGAATCAGTCTGCTTTGTTGATTCTGACGCAATTTGTTTTTGAAGTGATTAGCGGGCGGCGGCGCATGTAGAGACGGCGGGGGGGGCGACTTGTTGGGAGCCGGCGCGTGCGGACGGCTGACAAAATCTCACCAAAAACAGCTTTTTTTCTCACCCAAGGGTGAGATTTGTTTCACGAGAGCCGGCGCGTGCGGACGGCTGACAAAATCTCACCAAAAACAGCCTTTTTTCTCACCCAAGGGTGAGATTTTTCCTCGATTT
>JAZLGO010000033.1:0-7096 GCA_045616305.1 Saccharofermentans sp.
ATAGCAAATCGTTTGAGATTCCTTCTTCCAAAATGCACCAGCACCTTCTCCTTTTCCGGTATAAGAAATACCATCGACTTCAAACTCATAGGTAAGCATACATCGATAAGAAGAATTGTATTCTTTATTTCTGCCTGATCCTATAACGTATTCATCGCGAACCAGTGAGCGTGTCAATATTTTGCCCTCAGTTCTTCCGCTCAAATATTCCATTTTATGTTTGTTTCTCTTATGTTTCGGAAACTCTAATAATTCAACAATTACTAAAAAAAGATAAATCCGACCAATATAAGTCCAAGCCCAAACGCTATCTGTAAAAAATCCGAACTAAGGTCAAAATTTCTCATATTATTTCTTCTTTTCTTAACATATATTAAGGGCGCTTAATCTTTTACCTTGCCGTCAAATATTGCTTTCTTAATCCAAAGTTGAAGAGATTCAGAAGCAATAGATATCTGCTCAAGCTTCTCCTGAATTGCCTTGAAATCCCTCATCTCATCTGAAGATATCTCTCCATCGGCTGTAATTTCAATAAGTCTCTCTCTGTCCTTATTAATAGCATTAAGTGTAGCAAGCATCTCAAGTACAATCTGCGGAAGCTCCTTCTCCTTAATCTCAGGTACATATACCTGTCCGATCGGACATTCATGTGAACAATAGTAATTGCAAAGAGACGGTACCTTATAACATTCTGACATAAGAAGAACTTCGTCAGGATGCGGAAGTGATTTACCGCTTTCAATCTTCTCAATTCTGTCTGCGGAAATTATATTCAATAAATCAGAAGCCTTCTCTCGTGTAAGCTCAAGATTCTCTCTTGTGGTCTGATAAATATTCTTATTCTCTTTAATAGATTTCTTGCCCATTACAAAAAACTCCAATCTTCAAAAATAACTGCACTTATTTTTGTTTATCAGCGAAAAAGAATATCTTAATTCGCTAAAACAACTATATACACATAACAATATGTATTATATAATTCTTTACTTGTATTTAACAAGAGAAAAGTTTATCTTTTGACAGCTTTTAACCAAAATCAGTTGCTGGCCTTAACTGTATTCCATATTTCAGTATACTTTTCTTCAATATCAGATGAAGAATAATAAACCTCCAAAGAAGAGAATAAGTGCTCATCCGGATAATAATAGATATTATTTGCTACCTCAGGATCAAGAAGCTTCTTTGCTTCCGTATTAGGTGTTGAATAACCTACATACTCACAGTTGGCAAGTGCAATCTCAGGATCATACATGAAATTAATAAAATCATGAGCACCCTGAACATTTTTTGCATTCGAAGGAATACACATCATATCTACAGACCAGTTGGAGCCTTCAGGTACAACCAATCTTAAATCAACCTCATCCTCACGACCGAGTTCTGCTACTCTGTCAAGCATTACAATGTGATCGCCTGACCATGCTACAGAAGCAGCCAACTCGCCCGATACCATTTTATCCTTAAGATTGTCTACGCCGTATGTTGGCTTAATCTCTGACTTCTGTTTAATGAGAAGGTCAAGAGCCTCCTGAAGCTCATTATCATTCATTGAGTTAATTGAATAACCGAGATAGTTCAAAGCCGTACCTATTGACTCACGCATTGAATCATACATACCTATCTCATTTGCATTTGCAGAATCAAATACTATCGACCATATAGTCTCGGCATCGGTTACATTCTCAGGAAGAGTAATCTTATTAGCATCATAAATAAGACCTACGGTACAGTAAAGATACGGAACGGCAAAATCAAGAACTTCATCTGATAAAGCCTTATCCTGATCATACTGAAGACTGTTAAACATAGGATCCATATATTCAGTGGCATTAGGAATCAACGACCAGTCTATAGGCTGAATTCTCTCTTCTCTTATAAGACGGCAAACCATGTACTCAGAAGGTACGATAACATCATATGACTTGTCGAGATTCGGATACATTGTCTCATTCGTCTCGAAAGTACGATACACAACCTTATACTGTGGGAACTGAGCCTCAAACTTACTTATAGTATCCTCGGCTATATACTCACCCCAGTTATAAATAATTAACTCCTGACGGCTGTCACAGCCCGTACATGCAAGCATAGAAGCCGCTGTAAATGCTGTTAATGATGCACCTGCAATAATTGACTTAATTGACTTTCTCATTTTATTCTCCTTACCTTAAATAGTATTTTTATCGATTATGTTAATTAATTTATCAAGCTTTCTTTTTGCTTTTCTTACCCTTTGAGCCACTGACATTAGAGAGAATCAGTAAAACCAGAATAACAACAAACATCAGTGTTGTAAGGGCATTCATCTTAGGATTAACACCGAACTTAGCCATGGCATAAATCTTCATAGGCAACGTCTGAATGGTACTGTCGGCATTAAAATTACTTACCAGATAGTCATCAACAGACATGGTAAACGTAAGTAGAACAGAAGACAGTATGCCCGGCATAATCTCAGGAATTATTACAAGCCTTAAGGTCTGCCATTCGGTAGCACCTAAATCCATTGCAGCCTCAGCAAGATTTTTATCCAATTGCTTAAGCTTAGGACTTATCGACAGTACTGCATAAGGAATACAAAATGCAATATGCGATAGAATTAAAGTAATCTGTCCCTTCTGCAAACCGAGAAAAGCAAACAACAGCATGAATGATATACCTGTTACGAGCTCCGGCATTACATTAGGAATATAAGTAAAACTCATTAATGCGCTCTGCAATTTTTTATTCAGATACTGCATTCCGAGGCAGCTTACCACAGCAATAAAAGTAGAAGCTAACGAGGCTATGGCTGCAATTCTCAACGTAGTAATCAAAGCATCAAACAATTCACTTCCGTCACTTCCGTTAAACAGGTTCTTATAGTGATCCAAGGTAAATTCACCCCAGATAAAAGACTTGGACACACTGTTGAATGAATATACGATAAGTACAATAATAGGCAGATACAGAAAAAGCATTACAAGCGCTATATAAGTATCCGGTACAAGCTTATGCAAAAATCTTCTTGCTCTCATAGTACCATACCTCCTGAACTTGCATCCTTATCCTGATTTCTCAATATTCGCATTGTCAAAAGAACAAAAATAAGAAGCATCAGAGACAAAACATTTCCGGCCTGCTGGTATGCTTTACTCTCGTTAAGAATAAATGATTGTACCGTCTGTCCGATAGTTGTAATTGAACCCTCGCTTAAGATATCCGGTATCATAAAGAATGTCAGTGACGGCATAAACACCATCTGTATTCCTGATATTACGCCCGGAAGTGACAGCGGCAAAGTAACCTTTGTAAAAGTCTTAGCAGCTGAAGCACCGAGATCCTGTGAAGCTTCTATCAGGCTGTGATCAATCTTAAGCAAAACCGTATATATCGGCATAATCATAAACGGCAGAAAATCGTTTATCATTACAAGCTTGGTTAAAATATCCGATAAAATCGGATTCTTCAAAAAGAGAATCGGCTCATCTATCCATCCCCACTCCAAAAACAGTGTGTTTATAATTCCCGCTTTCGAGAGGAGAGCTCTCCATGCGTATGTACGAAGCATGGTATTCATCCACATAGGAAGTACCAGAAGCACGAGCAGAATGTTACTGTTCTTATGCATTTTCTTGGTTCTGGCAGCAACTATATACGCGATAGGATAACCGATAATAAGACATCCTATTGTAGTCCATACACCGTAATCAAGTGAACGGAGGAACACCGAGAAATATTCCTGAAGCGTAACTCGCATACCGTAAAAATCAGTTGTTACAGTTTTATTTTCGAAGAGTACGTCGAATCCCTGCAAAGTAAAAATATAGCCGCCCGAAGTCTCCGCAAAAAATGCTCTGAAAGCGATAAGAAGAAGCGGGAGTATTGTAAAAATTACTATCCATGCCATATAAGGATATGACAAAAGCTTGAGATGCATCTTCAAATCAAGAGCGCCGTAAACAGCAGCCACGATTCCGATAAATATAAGAAGAACCAGTATATTTCCTACAATATTCTGCGTAGCATACAAAGTCTGAGCGGTCATTCCCTGCTCATCAAGAGTACTCTGCGTAATCATGTTGGATAAAACATACATATGAAGAAGTCCTCTGAAAATAAGCAACACTGCTATTGCAATAAAACCGAGTCTTCTCTTTGCTTTGTTACCTGCATACAAATTATAGCTGAGTGACAGAGTAAGAGCCGCAACACTCACGATAATCGTCGCAACAAAGGCAATCGCACCGACACTCAGAAAATTCAAATCAACGGTGTTTGACCTGAGTGCGATATGCAGCTTCGAATCAATAAGCAAGGTAAAATTGGAATATACCTTACGTGTAAGATACTGCACACTGAGTTCAAACATAGGAATAAACATCGCTGTCAGCGACAGAAAATTCACTATGCACAAAATCAAAACATGTGCAGGCATTAATTTAATTTGTGCTTTAAGCTTGCTCATTATTCCTCTTCAGCCTCTTCATCCTTCTCATCGCCCTTATCTACACCCTTAGCGCCGAACTCTCCGAGCTTAGGTGAGAAATCGGATTTACGCATTATATGAATATCATCCGGATCAAACGTAAGGCCGACACGCTGTCCGACCGTAACCGGATCAACATCATGAATCATCCACTCAACACCGTTATCACCGATAACAATAATCTCATAATGAACACCCTTGAAAACGATACTTTCGACAGTTCCGTTTATGTGTTTCTCATTTTCTTCCTTTACATAAATATCTTCCGGTCTGATTACGACATCAACCTCATTGGTCTCGCCTTCCTTCATCTCCGCGAAAAGGGGATCCACACACTCAAAGGTTCTTCCGGCAAAAGTAACCTCGAGGCCCTTCTTCATCGTTCCCGGTATAATATTTGACTCACCGATAAAATCAGCAACAAATGCATTCTTCGGCTCATTATATATATCAATAGGAGTGCCTATCTGCTGAATGATACCGTCCTTCATAACAATAATGGTATCAGACATAGTAAGAGCCTCTTCCTGATCATGCGTAACATATACGAAAGTAATTCCGAGTTCTCTTTGCATCTCCTTAAGTTCAATCTGCATTTCCTTACGCATCTTCAAATCGAGAGCACCCAAAGGCTCATCAAGAAGAAGAACACGCGGTCTGTTAATAATAGCTCTTGCTATGGCAACCCTCTGCATCTGTCCGCCGGAGAGCTGGTCTATATATCTTTCCTCATAGCCCTCAAGACCTACCGTCTTAAGCGCCTTCTTAACTCTCTCATTAACTTCCTGCTTAGGAACCTTGCGCAAATGCAATCCGAAAGCCACGTTATCAAAAACATTCAAATGCGGGAAAAGAGCATATCTCTGGAAAACAGTATTAATATGTCTCTTGTGAGCAGGAACAGTAAGAAGATTATCACCTTCAAAATTTACTATACCTGAATCTGCTGTCTCAAAGCCTGCAATAATTCTGAGCGTTGTGGATTTACCGCAACCCGAAGGTCCGAGAAGCGTAATAAATTCGTTGTTACGAATATAAAAGGTTATATTTTTAAGAACCTGCAAATCATCAAAGCTTTTGCATAAATCCTTTATCTCGATAATGTGTTCCTTACCGGTTGAATCTTCGAGAATCTGTTTTGCTTTTATACTGTTATTCTCCATAGAAATCCCTGCTGTCCTTTCTGAATTTTCTCGTAACATTTTCGAAAATATAACTAAAAGCTCGGCGGTGTAGAAATCCAAATTACTTTGGCAACTCTCTTGCCTCTGTTTACTATATAATGCGGTTTATCCGGTTTAATAAGAAAACTGTTGCCTTTTCCGGCGGCATACTTCTTATTTCCGATTACCACAGTTATGCTTCCTTCAAGGACATAACCAATCTCCTCGCCCTCATGCGGATTATCCGGATATGTCTTTCCGTTTGGTTCAAGTGTAAGAAGTATCGGCTCCATCTCGTTCTTCTGCGCATTAGGAATCAACCAGCAAATCTCATTATGAAGTTCGTTGTCCGTCTTTACGGCATAATTGTCGTTACTGAAAACAACCTTCTCTTCCTCCTCGGTATCGTTAAAGAACGTTGCCAAATCTGTTCCCAGAGCCTCAAGAATATCCTTGAGTGTCTGTATTGAAGGAGATGTCATGTCTCTTTCCAACAGCGAGATAAAGCCCTTCGACAGCTCACATCTGTCGCCGAGTTCTTCCTGAGTTAAGTTATTCAGCTGTCGTAAAAATTTAATCTTCTGACCTATTTCCATGTACTTCTCCGCGTACTTCTACGCGTACTTCTACGCGTACTTCTACGAGTACTTCTACGCGTACTTCTACGAGCCCCCGAAACAAAGTAAAATAAACTTGAAGTTTACTATTACTAAACCAACAAGCAAATTATATATTCACATCAAGCGGATGTAAAGTGGTTTGAGGCAGATTTTTTAAATAATTTTCGAAGTGCCTCGAGGCTCGCGTTCATCGCAGTTCGCACGGCTTTGTTTGTATTGTTTTAAGGGTGGTTCGGACAGCCTGCCGCTAAGTGTCGTGCAATTGGCAGCTAAATGCAGACTCTCGGTATGCGTAATTCACTGAAACAGGCGTTTTTTGTTCACTGCTCAGTGTGTATTTCGGGTTTTTTCAGTGAATCCCAGTGAGATTTCATCGGCTGAACTTCTTCGCCAACTCCGTGAACAAAATCTCACTAAAATTGAGGAAAAATCTCACCCTTGGGTGAGAAAAAGTGCCGTTTTTGGTGAGATTCTGTCGGCCGCCCACGCCACGCTCACACGCGGTGACTCTTGCAAGTAAAATCTCACTGAAATCGAGGAAAAATCTCACCCTTGGGTGAGAAAAAAAGCTGTTTTTGGTGAGATTTTGTCAGCTGTCCGCACGCGCCGGCTCTCGTGAAACAAATCTCACTAAAATCGAGGAAAAATCTCACCCTTGGGTGAGAAAAAAGGCTGTTTTCGGTGAGATTTTGTCGGCTGTTCGCACGCGCCGGCTCTCGTGAAACAAATCTCACTGAAATCGAGGAAAAATCTCACCCTTGGGTGAGAAAAAAAGCTGTTTTTGGTGAGATTTTGTCAGCTGTCCGCACGCGCCGGCTCTCGTGAAACAAATCTCACTAAAATCG
>JAZLGO010000034.1:0-14654 GCA_045616305.1 Saccharofermentans sp.
TGCGTTGTACATATACTTAACAAAATCTGTGTTATCCAAATTCAAATTAGTAAACTCTTCTGAGAATACAAATCCGTATGCGCAGGTTGATCCTGTTACTTCACCGTTCATAAGCTTCATTACCCAGCCTGCCTGACCGCCTTGATCAGGAAGTCTGTTCAAGCATACCTTATACAAACGAGCAACAAAGCTGTTAACTCCGCCTTGCTGATCATTCGGTACGCCTACTACATAAGTTCCGCATACAACACCGTACTTACCGCACAAGTTGAAGAACTCTTCTGAATTTGCAAAGCCTGCCATGATATTTTCTCTTGTAGCTGTCTCATTGTTAAGCTGCTCTACCCAATAGTTAAAGCCCGCTTCATCTGCCTCACGACCAAAGTACATTGCGTACATATCATTTACGAACTCTTCGTTGGTACGATTCTTATTAATATATTCTTCACTAAAGATAAATCCGTAAACAGCCTGTGCACCGCACAACTCACCATTGTTAAGACCGTCTACCCAATAATCCAAACCTGCCTCGTCTGCCTCACGTCCGAGTGCTACCTCATAGCAACGATCAATAAAGTCACTTACATCAAGTTCAGGTGCTGATGTCGGAGTCGGCTCAACTGAAGGCTCAGGATCAGTTGTCGGGGTCGGCTCTCCGCTTGGCTCCGGGCTTGGAGTAGGTTCTCCGCTTGGCTTAGGGCTTGGTGTTGGCTCTCCTGAAGGCTCCAGTGTAGGAATAGCCGTTACGTCCTTCTTCTCATCACACTTTGTGCAATGGATTGACTTACTTCCCTCTTCTGTTAATGTTGCTTCCTTATCTACTGTAAAGTCTGTATCCCAAACATGACCTGTTGCAGGGATTATCTCGCCATCTTCAAGTTTCTCACCGCAAACAACACAATATTTATCACCGGTATATCCGTCCTCGGTGCATGTTGCTTCTTTTGCGTCTCTTATTTCTTCAGTATGTTCATTACATAGCCAAACAGCAAAAATTTTCTCTCCCTCATCAGGTTCATTAAAATCTACAGGCTCGGTACCATCTTCATCGTAATACCAATCATCGAAAGTATAACCATCAGCAGTCGGATCCGTCGGTCTTATTACACAACCGTTTTCGTCCAATATTTTTTTAATCATCTCTAATACACGACCAAGATTGTCATGGGAATACAATAAATCTTTATGTACAAATCTTACAGTTCTGTCAAATAATGTACCATATTGCTCGTATTCACCTAATGTACTGCCTCCGACTGTATGTAATTCAGGGAACCATGATGCAGGATATCCTCCACCTGATTTGAATGTTATTTCATTATTCGAGCCTTCAATAAATATTTCAGCCTCATAACCTCGGCGTTCAGTTTCTGAACCATAGAGCTGTGTATAAACCGCATGCTCATCTTCAGCTTCAATATAGATATCACCGGTTCCGCCAAAATAAAAACAACCGGCACCATACATTCCTCTTTGCTTTCCGACTACATGTATATCTCCGCTTCCGCCGAAATATACATCCTCATAATTGTTTAATCCCCATTTTCCTGCTTGAACGTCTATATCACCGCTTCCCATAAAATACATGTTACCGGTAGTTCCGTCTATTCCGTTACCTAAAGCTTTAATTTTTACATTTCCGCTGTTCTCAAAATACATTCCTTTTGGTGCATATATGCCTATAGGTCCGTCAGGATATTTTGGATTAAATATCGGATCCGGAGTAACGGTACGTCCGTAACCTGCAATAATATCTATATCTCCGCTCGTAGTTATATGAGCATCGCCATCAGTATGCATACCATAATTTCCGGATCTGAGATTTATATCGCCGCTTCCGGCGAGGGTTATTCCTTTTCCGGCAACTTCATTGCACTGAAGACATTCACCGCCGGCCATTATGGTAAGATCGCCTTCCATATCAATGGTTAACGTTTTTGTTGCCCAAATTCCGTCGTAATTACCGTCAACATCAGTAGTAATATCAAAATTACCTGCTCCCTTTACAATGATATCTCCCTCTATATGAACACCAAACTCACTAATCTCTTCCGGTAAATTTATAACATTATCACCTTCAAGTACTATATCTATAGAATGACAAGAATATATAGCACCATGTTTTTCGAATACATTAGTTATAGTAGCATTATTGAGAGTAAGTTCACGTTTGTCAGCATCATATGTTGCAGTTCCATCACCACAATCAATAACTGACTTCGTACGTGTAAATCTCTCTCCGTTTACCCAAACATAGTACTCATCCTGAAGAATAGATACATAAGAATATGAACTAAACTCTGTTACTTCATCCCACACCTCAGCATCAGCTCCGGTTTTATCATCAGAAACAGTTACTTCGAACTTATTTTTTTCTGTATTCCAAAAACCGAATTCAGAACAAATCACCGCATTCTTCTTATTATTCGTGGCAGTAATTACATTTGCACCATCACTGACATATACATCTTTCGTAGTACTGATTCCATAATCTTCTGAATAACAATTTATGGTAGCATCATAAAAATATATGCTTTCATTACAACGAATTGCATATGTTTCACAATCAGTAGTGAATGGTTCAAGTTCCATCTCATTGACAATAATATCTATTGAACCGCCTCCGAAAAAATACAAAGACGCTGTGCTGTCTATTCCGATAACTGAATCAGTTCCTTCCAAAAATATTGTATTGGTACCGTAAAGATAAATACTTGTCGAAGTACCACTTACATAAATACCGTATGCTTCATCAAAAGATCTGTGTGCTTTGGTAATTGTAGCATTCTCCAATATTACTCTTCCGTTATCATAGGTTGCCGTTCCATCACCGCACTCAATCACTAAATTTTTACTGGTAAATTCTTCACCGTTTACCCAAACATCATAATATTTAGTTTCATCGGCAAACAGCATCATCGGGACAAGTGTCACACACATTGCAATCCCGAGAATCAACGATAAAATTCTCTTTCCCATTATTTTGTCTCCTCCTTCAAAAAATAAAACACTTTCTCTATATACCACAAAGAATATAAAAAATACAATATAATTGTTGCATTTTTATCAAATATCAAAAAAAGCCGATTTTTACATCGACTCTTCTCGAAAATGTGTTACAGACCTATCGATTCTTAAGGGCGCTGAACCTAACTAAGCACCGGCCATTGTTGCAATAAAATACGCAATAACCGTAACCAGCGTAAACACGAAATACATAACAGCCGATATCACCCTTTTACCGACCGACACTTCCTCCTTATCAACTCTGTCAGAGAGCACATTTGAATATCTCGTGAACAGAGCCAAACTGCTCTCCACCAACATCAATGTAAAAAACGTTATGGCCCCGATTATCGCAAGAACCGTCAAAACCACAAATAACCAATCAATTCTATCTGCGAAAACATCAATCCACAAATACACAAAACAGCCGCCCAAATATAACACTGACGGTACAAAACTGATAAAAAATTTCTTTTTCAGACTCATACTCCATAACTCCCATTCTTATACTGTTAATTTAAACATATGCGTGTCAGAATGCACTTAACATAAAAAACATTAAGCCTAAAAATACACCGGCAAACAAAGAAATCCCAATAAAAATCCAACCGGCAATTAACAGAGATTTATCCTCTAAATGACTCAATCGAACAAATTCATCTTTAAACACATATGAACGTTCAGGCTCATCCGTTTTATAGTAAACCGTCATCTGCTGTCCAATCGGATAAGCTTCTTTTAAAGCTTCTTGTTCAGCTTTTCGAGACCAATAGCGTTTACCTTTAAGCAACCGCATATCTTTCTGCGAACCTTCATAGTTCATATCATTAACAGAATATTGATAGCTAACTTCCGTGAATCTAACACTGCTGTGTCTGCCGATTCTTGCGTTTTTGCGGGTAGCTTCAGTCAATGTACCCACAACACGGCCTTCATAAAGCGGTTCCGAACTTATCTTTTTTCTCTTTTTTTTGCCGATAACAACAAGAATGATTCCCAAAATCAGAATAGGGACACAAACCACTGTCGCCGTAATAATGCCGATAATTCCAAAACTTTCCAAATCCATTTCTTTTTCCTCCATACATAAAATTCATACCCCAATAGTTGTAGTATAACACAAGCAGCAGTAATAACTATAGTATCTTCAACAAAACAACAAAAAATGACGTTAACCTCAAATCAACGTCATTTGTTACCTATTCTATTATTAAATCAGTGTGTTAAAACTTTAACCCGTCAGCAGAATTATTTATTAATTCATACAACATACGTTGATTTTCTGTAAGTTCCATAGCATCCATTACCTCTTCCTTGGACATTTTGGTGTTATGCAGCAGCTTATTGATAATATCAGAATACATCGGCATATTCATAATCTCAGACATATCCTCAAATTGTAAATTCACCTTCTTCTTTGGTTGCTCATTTCTCCCATCATCCCTGATTGTCTTAAATTCAAATGAAGGATTACCGTAAAAGTCGTCCATAAGCTGCATATAATTCTTAGCCTTTGCTTTACGCTTAGATAACTTCAACTGTTCCAAATATAAATTTTTGCTCTCCAAATCAAACGGTTGGGAATTCTCCACCGGATTCTCAGCAAATCCCCAAGCTCCGCCGCAATCCTCAATCGGTGCATCTCCCTTATACTTGATAATCTGTGCATAATTCTTATCGTAATCCTCTACGATTTCCTCTACGTGAATTGTATGCTCCCAGCAGTCTCCGAAATCATAGGTATAAACTGAATCCAACTTCAAATCAAAGTATCCGTCAATAACAGTTGTAGCCGAATCAAGTGTTACTGTTTTATCCATAAAATTGAAGAGAGAATCATCCTGCTCCGTATCGTTGGATATTCTTTCTTCCAATTTTCGAAAATAAAACTCACTCAAATGATAACCATCCCACTCAAATACGTTATTAACTATAAGTGTAAACTGCGCAAAGCTGAGACCGGCAGGCACAATAATTCTTCGCCAAATCGGCGGCTTTATGTCCTTAAGACTGATTTTGAGAATATATGCTTTCATTTTTTTCACTCCTTAAAATCCATTTCTCGAATTATAACACTTTATATTATACACTTAATATCCACTCTCCGAAAATGTGTTATTAACAACTCGCCCCAAGTCAAGCTGCGCCGACGCGACACCTCGGCTGTACCGGATAGTCTGACTCCAGGACAATTCCACTAAAAAACGCGGGCGATTTTTCCCACTATTTAGTGAGGTTTTGTGCGTATTTTAGTGGCTTTTTACCGGCGACTGGAAATTCCAAGTCAAGTCCATATTTGTGTGTAAATTCAAAACCTGCATAATTCGTTTTTCACTTTTACCGCGACTAAAATCGGGTTTTACCGTGAATCTTAGTTATCAACCACCCGGATTCACGGTAAACAGCCGTTTTTTTCACTTTTACCGCGACTAAAATCGGGTTTTACCGTGAATCTTAGTTATCAACCACCCGGATTCACGGTAAACAGCCAGATTTTTCACTTTTACCGTGACTAAAATCGAGTTTTACCGTGAATCTGACCCATCAACCACCCGGATTCACGGTAAACAGCCATTTTTTTCACTTTTACCGTGACTAAAATCAGGTTTTACCGTGAATCTGAACCATCAACCACCCGGATTCACGGTAAACAGCCGTTTTTTTCACTTTTACCGCGACTAAAATCGAGTTTTACCGTGAATCTGTGCTATCAACTAACCGGATTCACGGTAAACGACTGTTTTTTTCACTTTTACCGCGACTAAAATCGGGTTTTACCGTGAATCTGAACCATCAACCACCCGGATTCACGGTAAACAGCCAGATTTTTCACTTTTACCGCGACTAAAATCGGGTTTTACCGTGAATCTGTGCTATCAACTAACAGGATTCACGGTAAACAGCCAGATTTTTCACTTTTACCGTGACTAAAATCAGGTTTTACCGTGAATCTGACCCATCAACCACCAGGATTCACGGTAAACAGCCGTTTTTTTCACTTTTACCGCGACTAAAATCGGGTTTTACCGTGAATCTGACCCATCAACCACCCGGATTCACGGTAAACAGCTATTCCGCAAGAATTAACGTTTTTCCTTCAAATTTTATGGACACATCTTGCGGAATTGTTATGCACAGCTTGCTCCAACTATTTAACCAACATCAAAACAGCCGCCCCCGCTTCTGTATAAAACAGAAGCGAGACGGCCGTTGTTAATTATTAATTCTGTGCCAAGGCACTGTTATGCCAAGCCCGCGTGTATCTTACGCGTTAATCCCATATGAAGCACAAAGGGCCGCAAACTCAACCGAACCGCTGAAGCCGTTAAATACATCCTCACGTGTGAGTCCGCCTGCCAAGTTATTTACCCAACCGTTAAGCTCCTCTTCGGCACCTTCTCTTCCGAAGAAAGCTCTGTACATATATGCTACAAAATCCACATCATTTAAGTCGAGTGATATAAATTCAGGGCTCATAATAAATCCGTAGCTGCATACCGAACCTGTCACTTCTCCGTTTATTAGCTTTAATACCCAGCCTGCCTGGCCGCCCATATCAGGAAGTCGATTAAGACATATCGTGTACATACGTGCTACAAAGCAGTTTACTCCGCCCTGCTGAGTCAAATCCATACCCTGTACATAATAACCTTGAGTTACTCCGTACTTTGTACAAAGATTATAGAATTCCTGTGAATTCGCAAAGCCTGCAAAAACCGCTTCTCTTGATGCACCGTTATCAAGTAAATCTACCCAGTAATTGAAGCCCTCTTCATCCGGTTTACGTCCGAAATACATTGAATACAAATCAGTTACGAATACCTTATTGTCTGTATTTTTATTTGTATATTCCTGTGAGAATATGAAGCCGTAGCCTACCTGCGCACCGCAAGCCTGACCGTTATTCAATGCATCCCACCAATAGTTATAACCGGCCTCATCAGCTTCTCTTCCCAATGCCACTTCGTAGCAGCGATTTATAAAGTCGCCAACACTTAACTCTGCAGGAGCCAATGTCGGCTGCGGCTTTGGAGTCGGAATCGGAGTTGAAGCAGGCGTAGCAGAAGAACCTGCGTTTGAACCGGCATTCGAACCGGAGCCGTTGTTAGTACCACTGCTTGTTCCGCTGTTGGTTCCACCATTAGTGCCATTGTTTGAGCTGCCAGGATTCTCACCGCCCGTAGAACCACCGTTGGTTCCGCCTGTAGTTCCGCCATTAGTTCCGCCCGGATTTTCTCCTGTGCCGGTACCGCCTGTAGTTCCACCGGTAGTTCCGGAATTGTTTGAACCAAGCTTTTCGAAAACGGCATAAAAAGTCTTATCGAACTTATCGAAAATGAATTTTAAATCTAATCCATATGTGTTGGTGCCATCGGTCCAGCCAACGATTTTGCAGCCGGTATAGTGGAGCTGAGCAAGCTTACTGTTTGCCTCTGTTATGAAGCCTTGGTAAGTGGTGGCAGTTATTGTAATGCTGTCTATTTTCTCAGCGTTGTGGATGTCATCCTTGCAAGTAATCAAAGTAATCTTGCGGCTCAGGTCACTGAGGTAGCCCGGCTTACCGTTTGTTCCGTCAACGATGGCGTAGTCTCCGCCCCGATGGTCATCAGCATATGCAGTGTTTTTCTCACCGACAAGTTTGTCGCAATCATAAAACATATAATCTGTGTCGGCAGCGCCGCTTACATTCCATTTACTTCCTACATATATTGTCTCGAGCTTTGAATCCTCAGCAAACATAAATGAAGAATCTTTAACATTGCTCGTATTGAAGCTCGATAGGTCAAGAGTTACTAAATTTGAGCAAAAAGCAAACATCTCACACATATCTCGGGCTTTGGCAGTATTCCATGAACTTACGTTTATTGAAGTCAATGCCGAACAACCGTAAAAAGCCCAAGACATATCTGTTACGTTACCGGTATTCCATGAACTTACGTTTAGTGAAGTCAACGCTGAACAACCTCTGAAAATTTGATCCATATCTGTTACGTTACCGGTATTCCAAGAGCTTAAGTTAAGCGAAGTCAATGCTGAACAACCGCTGAAAGCACAATTTATATCTGTTACGTTACCGGTATTCCAAGAGCTTAAGTTAAGCGAAGTCAATGCCCTACACCCGCTGAAAATATGATTCATATCTGTTACTTTACCGGTACTCCAAGTGCCTACACTGAGTGAAGCCAATGCTGAGCAACCGTCAAAAGCGAAGCTCATATCGTCAACATTGCTTACATCCCAGTTCTTTAAGTCAAGTTTGGTGAGGGCGGAACAACCATCAAACATGTGGCTGATAGTTCTTACATTAGATGTATTCCACTTATTTACATAGATTGGTGATTCTAATTTGGTACATCCTACGAACATATATGCCATAGATGTAACATTGGATACATTAAAGGTTGATAAGTCAATCCCTGTTAATGAAGAACAGTTTTCGAACATGTTATACATAAAAGTAACATGACTGGTATTGAGATTCTTAAGACCGTTTATTTTTTTGAGGTTAGTGCAGTTACTAAACCAATTTGACGTATTCGTCGGACGATAATCAGCAAAGGTCTCATTGAAGCTTACGGTCGTTATCTTACTTTTGACTTTGTGCCAGGCAGAATCCGTCTCCCACATAGTCTTGCACAAATATGTCTTGCTTTTGCGCTCATTTATTTTATCGTCGTAGTAGAAAAGCGCAACACCATCATCTCTTAAGACTGCATAAGCTGTTTTACCATTAGCTGCCAAAACCGATAATGGCAACATACAAATGACGACAACTGCTATGCAAAGCAGTGCCAAAAATTTCTTTACTCTCATTTCTTTTTCCTCTTTTAATTATATTACATCAAGAATTCAATTCCTGATAACTTAGGAATTATAGCACACAATTTAAAGAATGGTAGTATTTTAACAAAAAAGAAAAGAAGCCTTGGGAATCGGTCTGATTCAACGTTTTTAAATTGGCACAACGGCTCGTAACTCGACGCAGCACCTCTGCTGTACCGAATAGTCTAACTCCAGGACAATTCCACTAAAAACGCGATTGGGGCTGTCTCAAAACTTCAACGTTAATCCAAGAGATTAACCGTGAGATGTGTGTCTAAATTAATATTTCTTCGCGAAAACTCAGAACGGAGTGCGTTGACTCAAAACAAGGTTTTCAGTGATTCCGGACTGATTGGCGCCCTCATTCACTGAAAATGGTCATTTGAGTCACTTTATAGTGACTCAAAACGAGGTTTTCAGTGAATCTAGACTGTTTGGCGGCCATATTCACTGAAATTGAACCCTGATTTGCGTTAGAAATGCAATTTTTTTGACGATTCTAACGCAATTTGTTCTCGGCAAGTGCCTCCAACGTACTGCGGCGGCCTGCTTCAACCCTGATTTGCGTTAGAAATGCGATTTTTTTGGCAATTCTAACGCAATTATTTTACCTATAGTTTTGAGACAGCCCCTTTGGCTGATTTTAGTGGAATTTTGCCTGCGAATCAATCCCAACATCAAACAACCGCCCCGCTTCCGTCAACAAACAAGAAGCGAGGCGGCCGTCATTATTAATCATTCTGCTCTAAACCAAGCTTAACAGAACTTGTGCTGCCGGTTGCGCAGGCACTTTAGTGCCGAGCACTGTTCGAAGTCAAGCGCAAGTTTCTGTTTAGGCGTTGATACCATATGAAGCACACAACTCAGCAAACTCAGGTGAACCGGTGAAGCCGTTAAATACATCCTCTCGGCTTGCCGTTCCGCCCACAAGCTGACTTACCCAATAGTTCAAACCTGCCTCGTCAGCTTCACGTCCGAAAAACGCACGATACATATAACAAACATAATCAGTATCATTCAATCCGAGGTTAGTAAATTCTTGGCTCATAACAAATCCATAAGCTACAAATGATCCGCTGACTTCACCGTTCACGAGCTTCATTACCCAACCACTCTGTCCTTCCATATCCGGCAAGCGGTTCAGACATACCTGATACAGACGTGCAACAAAAGCATTTACACCGCTCTGTTGCTCAAGCGAGATGCCCGGGATAAATGTTCCGGAAGTTACACCATATTCACTGCAAAGATTATAGAACTCAAGCGAATTTGCAAAGCCGGCAAAAATCTCTTCACGGGAAGCACCGCCGTTAAGCTGTTCTACCCAATGATAAAGACCTGCCTCATCAGCTTCTCGACCGAAGAACAAAGAATACATATCATTAACAAATTCTTCGTTCGTGCGGTTACGATTCGTATATTCTTCACTGAAGACAAATCCATATCCCACTTGCGCACCGCAACTCTTACCGGACATCAAGTTGTCTACCCATGCTTCATATCCCGCCTCGTCAGCTTCTCTGCCCAGAGCCACCTCATAGCAACGGGCAACGAATTCACCTGCATCCTTAGTTGGAGGGACAGTCGGAACCGGAGTCGTCGGGGCAACAGTCGGAGTCGGTTCAGTCGGAGTCGGTTCAGTCGTAGGTGTCGGACTCGGAGTCGGCTCTTTCGTAGGCTTTGTTGTAGGCTTTGTTGTAGGTGTAGGTGTAGGTGTAGGTGTAGGTGTAGGAGTTGGACTCGGAGTCGGCAACTCATTCAAAATCTCGCAATCCTTATCTATATAAAAGTATTTCTCGAAAATGTAATTCATAGTTGTCTCATCAACCAAAACCATGTAACCATAAATAAAGTATGGTTGCGTCTCACCTGTAAGTGCATTAACTGCATTCTTAGAATTTGCATCGCCATCCGTTGCAACCTGATTCAAGAAACTGTCAGAATCCAAAACTACAGATTCAAGAGATGTAAGATGCAAATCAACCCAATTCAAAAGAACATTTGAATTCAAATCGAGAACACCTGTTAATTCATAATTCTCACTCAGATTAAGAGCTGTAAGCTGAATACAAGAACTAACATCAAGCGTCTCCAAATTATTATCTGACAAATCCAAATCTTCCAAAGCTATATTTGCACTTAAGTCGATATCCGCAAGGTTGTTGCCGCAAGCCGTCAAGTTCTTAAGAACTGAGCAATCGTCGACACTGATCTCACTCAGCAAATTATTGCTGCAAACCAAATTCTCTAAGTTAGGACAGTTATCAACATTAAGTTCGGTCAATTGATTAGTATCACAATTAAGATTCACAAGATTCTCACAGCCCGAACAATTCAAAGAAGTAACGATACCATCAGTAATCTTAAGGTCGATCAGACCGGCGAGATTACTCATGCTGAAACCTGTCAGGTAGTTGGCACTGAGATCGGCCGTCTGAAGATTCTGACAATCCTTTATTCCGATAATGTCTACGAGGCTGTTGTACTCACATTCCAGATTCTGAAGGGCTTCACAACCGGTTAAATCCAAAATTGAGATGCTGTTGTTGTCGCAAATGAGATTTTCGAGAAGGACAAAATTCTCAAAGGACATCGAACCCTTTAAGGCACAATTATTGCAGTACAATTCCTGAAGCTTACTGCAATCGGATATAAGAAGATTCGAGAGATAGCAGTTGTCAGAACAATCAAGATATGTCAAATCAGCAGCATCCTCTAAATTCAATTTATAAAGCTCGCAACCTGAACAATCCACATAAGTAAGAGAAGTACAGTTCTCAAGCTTCAAAGAATTCAAATCCGAATTGCCGGTCAGGCTCAAGGTGCTGAGCAAATTAAGTGAACTTACATCCAGCGAACAAAGCAGATTGTCATCACAACAGAGCTTTTCCAAATAAGGGAAATTCTTAATTCCGACAAGGCTTGTAATTCCAAAAGAAGTAACGTCAATTATCTTAACCTTTGAGGCTTCCTCCGCTGACAAATAGCCATTCGTATCAGAATCGTAATTTGTTTTAACATAGTCTCTGAAAACAGAATCCGGGAAATCTGTCTCACCTATCTCCACACCGGTTACCATCGGAATAGGCTCCTGCGGAATAATAATATGTCCGCAGTCACCACACATTAATCCTTCGGTAAGTCCTTCTTCGGTCAAGGTTGCCGGTACCTCCTCCAGCACAATAAGGTTGCTGTGCCAATCCGGATATTCAACATGATGCAGTGCGGTAGTTCTATCAATCCAAAAAGTCTCTCCAATGAATATTTCACCTTGGACATCTATCGCCTTCAATTGATTATATCGCAAATCAACATACGCCTCATTTTCGGGGTCAAATTTAACATCTTTCAAGACAAGTCTGCTTAATCTGTTATTACTGCAATCCAAATAACTGATAGAATTCTCGCAGATTGACAAATCCAATGAAGTGAGTTCATTATATGAGCAATCCAGTATAAGAATTTCACTCTCGGGCATAATATTCAATGCATCAAGATCATTATTATTACAATAAAGTCCTATAACTGAAGCCGGCACATCAAGCAACTCGGTAATTCTGTTATCACTGCACTTAAGATATTTAAGTTTATTACAACCTTCTATCTCAAGAGATAGAAGATTACCGGACGAACAGTCCACACGAACAAGGTCAGTACAATCTTTTAAATCCAAAGTCAAAAGATTCTTACTACCAACCATGTTAACCTCTTTTATGGCCAGTCCCTCACACTTTAGATACTTTAAAGAATCAGGTAATTTAAGCGAATTCAAATCACTTATCTTAGTATGACTGATATCAAGAGTTTGAAGGTTGGTCAGAGCTGATAAATCTAAGCTGCTTATATCGGTATTTGAACAATCAAGATATGTAAGTTCGGTAAAACAATACAGGTAATCAAACTTTGAAATCTTTAATCCCGAGCAATCTAATCTTTCTACACGGGAAGTATCATTCTTGGAAAGAATATTATCCTTGTCGTAATCCAGCGTCATTATCAGGTTACGAAGATCCGGCTCCGGGAAGTTATACTTATCTATTGCCAGTTCATCATTATCTTTCCAGACTTCCTTCTGCGGAACTATTACATGTCCGCAAAGAGAACAGTGTGAACCTTCCGTATAGCCCGGAGTTGTTGCCGTTGGTTCGGATGCAGGATCTGTGACAATATTATGATCTGCATTGCATCTGTGAGTTTCTATTTTTGCCTTATCGAAGCAATCGCAATTCGGACTGTTTGACAAATCAACAGCCTGAATTCCGTTCTCATAAAAACTAACACCGTTGGCTTCAAACCTCGATCCGACTGTAAATGAAGATAAACTCGGACAATTGTAAAGAGAGAAGGAGTTCACCTTACCACAGTCAGTTACATCTACTTTCTTGAGATTATCACAATATTCTATCGAGATAGATGCGTTCTCAAGAACATCCGGAATTTTTAATTCTTCAATCAAACTACAAAAAATATAAACATACTCAAGCTTATGACATAAATCTATGTTAAGTTTAGTAAGGTGTGAGGTTTCCGGATAATTGCTAATGTTTAAGTTATTCAAATTAACACACTCAGAGAAATCGATTTCTTCCACTGCAGAATCAATAAAATAAGCATTTTTTAATTTAGTACAACCGGCTAGATTAACAGATTTAACAGCGCCACGAATATCAATAACACCAAGATTACTAAATCCACTCAAATCCAAATCTTTGACAACAGAATCCTCCGCAGCCTCATACTGAAAATTCCACACATTTTTAAATAATTGATATCCGGTTATATCATCAATATTATTCTCGGGATGAATAGTAAAGTACCCAACTCCGTCTATCTCGCTCTCAGAGAGATATCCATCGCTGTCACCATCATAATATAATGAGACATAATTCTGAAAACTCTCACTCGGGAAATATTCTGTGATTTTAACGCCTTCACCGGAAGCATCTGCGAAGCTCACAGTCGGCAACGTATATAGTGCTAACACTCCCGACAAAAACATTGAGATTATCTTCTTATTCATAGTTCTCCTCCGTCCCTGGGTTCTTCTGAATTCCTGAGTTCACCTGAGTTGTGTCATCGGTTTCTCCTCAGTCTTCGACTATTCCTCAGTCTTCGACTTTTCCTCAGTCTTCGACGCAAATCCACAATTAACACATTTGCTATTGTACGCTCGTGTAGTTAGACTGTGATTAATAAATTGTAAACATCAAATTAAGTTATATTTTATAAATGCACTGCTCCCGGGAACATCATAAGGCGGCAGGCATTACAAGTCCAAGACTCTGCGGCAGAGTGGCTGTTCTTGGCGTGAGCCGAAAAGGCGAAGTAACAAACTTCAAAGAGAACGGTTTATCGGCTGCATCAGCGAGCCAAATTTCAAAGATAAGTAAAAAAATAACAGCAAGGTGGATCCCGGCAAAAAACCATGACCAACACATCACAAACGGCAAAAAATGGCGGTCAGGCGTCGCCAAAATTACCTCAAAACGTCGCTGCCGGCGACAAAAAACGCATGTTTCAGCGACGCGGCGGTCAGGCGTCGCCAAAATTACCTCAAAACGTCGCTGCCGGCGACAAAAAACGCATGTTTCAGCGACGCGGCGATTCGGCGTCGCCAAAATTACCTCAAAACGTCGCTGCCGGCGACAAAAAACACGTATTTCAGCGACGCGGCGGTCAGGCGTCGCCAAAATTACCTCAAAACGTCGCTGCCGGCGACAAAAAACGCGTATTTCAGCGACGCGGCGGTCAGGCGTCGCCAAAATTACCTCAAAACGTCGCTGCCGGCGAAAAAAAACGCATGTTTCAGCGACGCGGCGCTTCGG
>JAZLGO010000035.1:0-2137 GCA_045616305.1 Saccharofermentans sp.
AGACCGGGTATGTATATCGGTTCTACTTCCATAAGGGGTCTGCATCATCTTGTATACGAGATCGTAGATAATGCCGTAGATGAAGCTTTGGCAGGTTTTTGTGATACGATTGATGTTTCCATTAATGAAGATAATTCTATAACAGTAATTGATAACGGACGTGGTATTCCTGTTGATATTAACCACAAATCCGGCCTTCCGGCCGTTCAGGTCGTATTTACGATTCTGCATGCCGGCGGTAAATTCGGCGGTGGCGGATATAAAGTATCCGGTGGTCTGCACGGTGTAGGTGCGTCTGTTGTAAATGCACTGTCCGACTGGCTTGAAGTTGAGATCTGCAGAAATGGTAAAGTGTATATGCAGCGCTATGAGAGAGGACATGTCATGTTCCCTCTGAAGGAAATTGGAACCTGTGATCCGGAGCATACCGGAACAAAGGTTACCTTCAAACCTGACGCTACGATTTTCGAAGAGACAGTATATGAATTCGATATTTTGAAACAACGACTTCGTGAGATGGCTTTTTTAACAAAAGGTATCAAGATTGTTCTTCGTGATAAACGTGAAGAGACCGAGAAAGTAAAAGAATTCCACTACGAAGGTGGTATCAAGGAATTCGTATCTTACTTAAATAAGGGCAAAACACCGATTTATGATCAGGTTCTCTATTTTGAAGGTACAAAAGATAATGTTTATGTTGAAGTTGCAATGCAACATAATGATGCATACAACGAGAGCGTATTCTCTTTTGTAAACAACATTAATACTCCTGAGGGTGGTACTCATCTTGCAGGTTATCGTAATGCAATTACAAAAACTTTCAATGATTATGCAAGAGAGAATAAATTATTGAAGGACAGTGACCAGAATCTGTCCGGTGATGATATTCGTGAAGGTCTTACAGCTATTGTCAGCATCAAGATTGAAGATCCTCAGTTCGAAGGTCAGACAAAACAGAAGCTTGGTAACTCCGAAGCAAGAGGTGCTGTTGACAGTATTGTAAGTGAACAGCTTACTTATTTCTTAGAGCAAAACCCGGCTGTTGCGAAGATTATCTTAGAGAAATCTATTCTCGCACAGCGTGCAAGAGAGGCTGCAAGAAAAGCAAGAGATCTCACCAGAAGAAAGACCGCTCTTGAAGGAATGGCACTTCCCGGTAAATTAGCAGATTGTTCTGACAAAGATCCTAAGAATTGTGAGATCTACATCGTAGAGGGAGATTCTGCCGGCGGTAGTGCAAAAACTGCCAGAAATCGTAATACACAGGCAATTCTTCCACTGCGTGGTAAGATTTTAAATGTTGAGAAAGCAAGATTGGATAAGATTTATGGTAATGCTGAGATTAAAGCTATGATTACTGCTTTTGGTACAGGTATCCATAATGATTTCGATATTTCCAAGCTTCGCTATCATAAGATTATCATTATGACCGATGCCGACGTTGACGGTGCTCATATTGCAACTTTGCTTCTCACATTTATCTATCGTTTTATGCCGGAGCTGATTAAACAGGGATATGTATATCTTGCTCAGCCACCGTTGTATAAATTAGAGAAAAATAAAAAAGTATGGTACGCATATTCAGATGAAGAATTAAATAAGATTCTGACAGAAGTCGGCCGTGACCAGAATAATAAGATTCAGCGTTATAAAGGTCTTGGTGAGATGGATGCAGAACAGCTCTGGGAGACAACAATGGATCCTGAGAAACGAATTCTGAAACGTGTAAATTATGATCCTGAGATGGATTCCGAGGTTGATGTAACATTCAATATATTAATGGGTGATAACGTTGAACCAAGACGAGAATTCATTGAAGAAAATGCAAAATTTGTTAAGAATCTTGATATTTAGTATTAGTTCTAATTGCAAATGTGATTGATTTGATTCTATAATTTTTGATTTTTATAATCGCTGCGGCCTTCGGCCGCAGATGGGGGATAGAGATGGAAGACAATATCTTTGATAAGATACATGATGTGGATCTTAAGAAGACAATGGAAGATTCCTATATCGACTATGCCATGAGCGTAATCGCCGCTCGTGCTCTGCCGGATGTCAGAGACGGTTTGAAACCGGTTCAGAGAAGAGTATTATACTCTATGAGCGAATTAAATAATGGTCCCGACAAGCCACA
>JAZLGO010000036.1:0-14937 GCA_045616305.1 Saccharofermentans sp.
CTATTATGTCACAGTATGCACCAGGCTCGACATTTAAAATGTGTACTGCTTTGGCAGGACTGGAGAGCGGTGTAATTACTCCTAACAGTAACTGGATAAGATGTGAAAGCCCTATTGACATTGGCGGTTGGGAATTTAAATGTCTTGAGTATCCGGACACAGGTCATGGCGCTTTATCTTTAAACAGTGCTACTGCTACGTCTTGTAATATTTATTTTATGAGGCTCGGAGTAGATACAGGTATTGATAATATTGATGCGATGGGTAAGCGCTTAGGATTGGGTGAGTATACCGGTGTGGATTTGCCTGGTGAGATTTGCGGTGTTAGAGCGAGCCGTGAGACCAAAAGAATTCTTCATGAGTCTGAGTATGATAAAACCTGGTTCCCTGCAGATACTGCACAGTCAGCAATCGGTCAGTTTGATAATTGTTTTACAATTCTTCAGTTATGCAGATATACGGCTGCTATTGCAACAAATGAATTGGTAACTCCGTATGTTATTGACAGTGTAGTGGCTTCTGACGGTTCGATTCTCTATGAAGGCAGAACAGAACCTCAGCCTTTGGGAATAAATGATGATTATTTGGATGCAGTGCGTTTTGCCATGCGGTGTGTAATTACCGGGGCTGAAGGTTGGGAAGGTACAGCTCAGATGAACTTCGATCGTTTTGCTGTTGATGTTTGTTGTAAAACAGGTACTGCCGAGACGGGTTTTGAGGAAATACGTAAGGAATATTCAAATGCATTATTTGTATGTTACGCACCTGCTTCTGATCCTGAGGTTGCTATAGCTCTTGTTGTTGAGAGAGGTGAGTGGGGTTCAAAATCTGTTATTATTGCAAAGAAATTACTCGCAGCATATTTCGGTGTACCGGTTGATATGGCAACAAAAGTAATTGAAAATTATCCTTTTACGGGTGATACATTGGATTCTATCAATGCGACAGGGCATGTTGAAGAATAAATTATCGCTCCATTATTGAATTTTCTATTGCGTTAAATAATCTCTTTTTGTAGAATTAATATATATGTAAATTGTGGAGGTAGGCTATGAAAGTAGTTTTGTTGGCTGATAATAGAAAGAACGAATTACTTGTGAACTTTTGTATTGCTTACCGTCCTTTATTATTAAAGCATCAGTTGATTTCAGTATATAATACCGGAAAACTTTTGCATTCTTCTGTTGATTTGGAAATATCCGGTTTATCTGTTGATTATTCTTCCGGTCTTGAGCAGTTAGCATCAAGAGCAAGCTTTAATGAGATTGACTGTGTTATTTGTCTTCGGGACGGAAAGAATACTCAATCCGGAATAGATGAATTACTCAAGGTGTGTGATGCTAATAATATTCCGTATGCTACCAATCTTGCTACTGCTGAGATTTTGATTCTCGGTATGGATCGCGGTGATCTTGATTGGCGTCTTAATATTAATAATGATTACGGTGTTTGATTTTGAATATCTTTTGTTTTGATAATTCACTGCTCGGTGCAAATATGTATTTGATAGAATCGAATAAAGGGTTTATTGTAATTGACCCTTGCTGTGATCCGATTTTTGCCGAGAAAGAATTAAATTCTGACAGATTTAAAAAATATCTTATACACGGCAATTGTGATTTTTTGAATTTCAGTTTTGATAAGGTTATTGCTTTAGTTGCAACACATGGTCATTTTGATCATATAACTTCTGTAGACGCATGGTGTGAATGTACCGGAAAAAAACTTTATATTCATCCCTTTGATGCTAAATGTATTAATTCTGCTGTTTATAATTGTTCATTTGATTTCGGTATGTCAGTATCTTACAACGCTGTTACTGAGAATATTATGGAATTGAAGAAGCTTGTTGATGTTGAGATAATTCATACGCCGGGGCACAGCAGCGGTTCATGTGTATTGATTTTTGATGGTAATTTGTATTTTACAGGTGATACTCTGTTTGCAGGATCTGCAGGAAGAACGGACTTAACCGGCGGAAATACAATGGAACTTGAGATGTCTTTGTTGAAATTAAAAAAACTTTTTGATTTAGATAATTCAATAGCAATCTATCCCGGACACGGTGCAGAATCAAATTCGGTAACAGAGATACAATATAATCCGTTTTTGAGAATTACTTGACTTTGCAATACTATTATGTCATTTTAGTATATATATTTTTACAGGCTGTGAATGAGTTATGAGCTTTTACCATTAACATACACAGAGAACAATCGTTGCTGAGAAGATTGTTATGTTCGGTGATACGCTTTTCGCCTCAGGAGTCCCTTATGAAAAGTAAGGTGTATTTGCTGCATTAAAGCAAACATGAGTGCAGATATATAAGTTGTATGTCTGAACATGGGTGGTACCGCGATATTTATTGTCGTCCCGTGGTTTGTATTTTGACCACGGGGCTTATTTTTTGTAATTAATTTTTAGGAGGATAAAATGGCTGAGCTTGGTGAATTAAGTGAGAAACTGTCTCTTATCAGACAGGAAATCTCAGAAGAATTAACAAAGATTAACAGTTCTAAGGAAGTGTATGAATACCGTAAAACCATTATGGATTCAAAAAACGGAAAAATCGGTTCTCTTATGAGAGAGATGGGTAAAGTTCCGAAGGAATTAAAAGCTGAATACGGTAAGCAGGTAAACGAGATTAAAACCTGGGCAACTGAGTGTTTTGATGAACTTGATTCCAAAATGAAGGAAGAAGAGCTTAAAGCTCGTTATGAAAGTGAGAAGATTGATGTTACTCTCCCTTCCAATAAAATAAGAAGAGGTTATTTACATCCTGCAACGCAGGTTCGTAATCAGATTGTTGATATATTTGGTTCACTCGGATTTTCGATATATGAAGGAAATGAGATTGAGACAGACTATTACAATTTTACGGCATTGAATATTCCTAAGGATCATCCGGCAAGAGATATGCAGGATACTTTCTATTTAAGTCCTGAATTTCTGTTGAGAACACAGACTTCTTCAGGTCAGATTCATGTAATGGAATCTCAGAAGCCGCCGATAAAGATTATTTCTCCGGGTAAGGTTTTCCGTTCTGATGACGATGCAACACATTCTCCTATGTTTTCGCAGATGGAGGGACTTGTTGTAGATAAAGGAATTACTTTGTGTGATTTGCAGGGGATGCTTGATGTTTTTGTAAAGAAGATTTTCGGAGATGATACAAAAACGAGACTCAGACCTTCATATTTCCCGTTTACAGAACCTTCTGTTGAGGTTGATGTCAGTTGTTTCCAGTGCAAGGGTTGCGGATGTAAGCTTTGTAAGGGAACAGGCTGGATTGAGGTTCTCGGTGCCGGTGTAGTAAATAATAAGGTTCTTGAAGGTTGCGGTATAGACAGTAATGTTTACAGCGGACTTGCTTTCGGTATAGGAATTGAGAGAATTGCTATGCTTAAATACGGAATTAATAACATTAAACTTTTATTTGAATCTGATTTGCGCGTGCTTGATCAGATTGACGACTAATGAAGGGAGGAAGATAAAATGTTAGTACCATTGAGCTGGTTAAAAGATTATGTTGATATTAATGTTACTCCCGATGTTCTTGAGGAGAAATTATTTTCTTGCGGTTTTGAAGTAGAAGAGAAGTATCAGGTTGGTAAAGATATAAATAATGTAGTTGTTGGTTTGGTAACAAGCTGCGAACCTATTCCGGATACACATTTACATTTGTGTAAGGTTGACGCCGGTAAGTACGGAGAACTTCAAATTTGTTGCGGCGCCGATAATGTTTGTACAGGTGGAAAATTTCCGCTTGCTTTGATTGGGGCAACTGTATTTGCTACAGCAAAGGATCATAAGACTGTTGAAGGTATTATGACTATCGGTCAGGGCAAATTAAGAGGCTATGATTCATTCGGTATGCTTTGCTCAGGTGTTGAGATAGGTGTGAACGAGAATCTTTTCCCGGGCGGCGATTATAACGGACTTCTTGTTCTTCCTGATTCTGCTGTACCGGGTGAGGATGTAAAGCCTATATTAGGTTTGGATGATTGGATTTTTGATGTTTCAATTACGGCTAACAGACCGGATTGTCAGAGTATTTTCGGTATTGCTCGTGAGGTTGCCGCTGTTTTGGAACTTCCTCTCAAAGAACCTGCAGTTGATTATACTGAGACAGATGTTGTTCAGGATTTCAATGTAACTGTAGATGCTTCTGATTTGTGCCCGAGATATGTATCTCATTATGTTTACGATGTTGAAATTAAAGAGTCACCGGCTTGGATGAGAAGAAGACTTGAACTTGTAGGCTGTTCCTCTATATCAAATGTCGTTGATATTACTAACTATGTATTGAAAGAGTTAGGTCAGCCGATGCATGCTTTTGATTTCAGTTATCTTGAAGGTAATGCCATTAACGTACGTCGTGCTTCAAATGGCGAGAAGATTACTACTCTCGATGAGAAAGAATTTACATTAACTTCCAATAATCTTGTTATTTGTGACGGTAAGAAGCCTGTTGCCCTTGCGGGAATTATGGGCGGTCTTAATTCAGAGATTCTTAATACAACCAAGGCTGTCATGTTTGAATCAGCTAAGTTTGCCAGAGATAACATCAGACAGAGTTCCAAGGCTCTTGGCCAGGTATCCGATTCAAGTGCAAGATTTTCTAAGGGTGTTGATGAATATACCACTGTTATGGCTATGAAGAGAGCCTTGCATCTTATTGAGGAACTTAACTGCGGTAAAATATCAGCAACTCATTTTGATATTAACAGCGGTAATTCTATTGATGCTACTGAATTGATTGTAAGTGTTAATAAGGTGAATTCTGTTCTGGGAATAAAAGTTCCTGATACGGATATAGTCAGAATATTAAAGAATCTTTCTTTCAATCCTATTTTGAACGGTGATGAACTCGTTCTTAATATTCCGGCATATCGTGAGGATATGGAAACATACCAGGATGTTGCAGAAGAAGTAATTCGTATGTATGGTTATAATCATATTGTTCCTACTTTTATACCTACTGCCGAAGTAACAAGCGGCGGATACAATTTGAGACAGAAGACTGAACTTAAAATAAAAAATGCTTTATGTGCAGCCGGAGTATATGAAGGAATGCATTATTCATTCTTCTCACCGGCAGATCTTGATATGATTAAACTTCCTGAGGATGCACCTGAGAGATTTGCCATTAAGCTTATCAATCCTATCAATATTGATTTGTCATTAATGAGAACTACTCTTGCACCGCAGATGATTACGGCAATGGCTAAGAATCAGAAGAAGGGAACACTTGAGGGCAGAATCTTTGAACTGGGTAATATTTTTATTCCTAAGAGTCTGCCGCTTACTGAGTATCCGGATGAACGTGAGACAATTTGTATCGGTGTTTTCGGTGAGAATGAGAATTTCTTTACATTAAAGGGTCTTGTTGATGTAGTTGCCGAAGCTTTGGATATTACTTTCGAATATGAGAGTATGCAAAATACATTCCTGCATCCTTACAGAACCGCCAAGGTTTTGTGTAACGGTGAGAATGTAGGATATCTCGGACAAGTTCTTTATGAGATTCAGGATGAACTTGATATGAGAGTTCCGTCCTATGTAGCTCAGATAGATTTGAAAGCTCTTACAAAGTACTACGGTAAGGATAGAAAGTTTATTCCTCTTCCTAAGTATCTTGAGGAGAAACGTGATTTCTGTTTTGTAATGGATAAGAATATTACTTGTGCGCAAATCGAAAAGGAGATAGCTGATTCCTGTGATTACATAACAGATATTAAGCTGTTTGATTTGTTTGAAGGTGCACAATTAGGTGATGACAAGAAGAGTATGGCTTTCTCAGTTGTATTTACACCTCGTGATGAGGAATTTACCGGAGAAATGATAGACGGATTTGTTAATACAATACTTAAATCACTTAATGATAAATACGGAGCAGTTTTGAGAGCGTAACTTTGTAAATTTTGTTTGAGGTTTTTGTTGCGATTTTTGTCGTATTTGTCGCATTTTGTCGCATTTTGTCGAACTCTAATTTGATATTTCTCTGTAATCTATATATATGCCTCATGGTAAATATATAGATGCAGGGAGATATTTTTTTATGGGAAGTTCGATTGAAACAGCTGTTGTTATGTCAGTAATTTTAATCATTTTAACGTTTCTTATTGCTGAACCGATTAATATTGTTGTTGATTGTCATGATTCAGAAGAAGTTTTTATGGATAATTTAGATGATCACATGGATAATTCCGTTATTTATGATGAACATGGCAATTGTTTTATTACCGGTCCCGAGAAGCTGTGTACCGTATTAACCGGAGTATCGGACAGTTATCAACTGATTTATGACGGTATAACAGATTACCTGACAATTGATACGGAGGGAGATGATGTGTGTGAAGAATAATAAACATGGGTCAGCTTCTGTTTTTATCGCTATTATACTCTCTGCTGTTATTACAGTAGAGAGTATATATCTCTTTGCAGTTATTCAGATGGAAAGAATTGTAACAATAAACAGAGCTCTCAAAGCAGAAATTGAAACGATATTGGGTGATTATGACAGAGAACTATTTAAAGTTTACGGTATATACGGTTTTTGTAAGGGAGAAATTGATGATACTGTTTTTAATAATGTTCTGACAGCAAACGGTATAGAGCCTGAAGGTTATGTGATTATAGATGATTTTAAAGCATTATCCGCTGATGAACTAAAAGCGGTAATCGAATCATACTACTCATACAGAGGTGCTGCAGTTTTAGGAAACGAGTGTTCAACTTTGCTTTTATCGGCAGTTGAAGCACTTGATGATTACGGAATTATGTCATCTCTCAGAAGTCTTACTTCAGGTAAAGCAAAAGATGCTGTTCAGGAAATCCTTAACGGAACGGAAAAGGTTGCTGAGATTATAAGTGCTGTTGAGAATTTTGCAGGGATAGAAGATGCTGAAAGTAAAGTTGATAATTATATTGATATGATGGATGATTATTCTTATGCGAAGCGTCACGCTCCGGATCTCGACAATGGTGTAGATATAAGTAATTTGTCCTCGGTATATGATTTTTTGGACGACATGGATGATTTTACGTCAGATGTTTCAGAAAGTATGCCTGATTTGCTTCTGCATTTACCTTTGTGTCACTATGCTGCTTACAATTTTGACAGCAGATTAGATAATGATAAAGCGATTATCGGTACTGATTTCACTGAAATTCACGGAGTCAATTCGGAAGATGTTGAATATATATTGACGGGTAATGAAGGAAAAAGTGCCGAATTCAGTGTTAATTCCGGTATCTTCATGATTTGCTTTTTGTCAGAACTGGTAACAAATGCCAATAATACACAATTAATGTCAGTGATAAAAGGCGTAGCGACAGTCATAAGTATTGTTGTAGACATTCTGACACTGGGGGCGGGTTTGGTTATTCCGATAAAAGCATATGAAGTGCTTATTCTGGTAATATATTCAATAATTAATTCCGTAAGCGATGTAAATGCCGTATTAGACGGTTATTCCGTCAATTTATTCGAAATTGACGGAATACCGGTTTTACAGGAAGGAATATTGATTTTTGAATACAAGGATTTTATTTTTTCAATGATGCTTTGGTGTAAGGATGATGTTATTTTGAACAGAATGTTGAATGTGCTTAACAGAGATTTCGGAGATATGATTACATCATTTGATTTGGGATATCAATATGAAAGTACATACTTATCTATGAGCGGAGGTTACTATCTGTATGAATAGGTGCAAAAGAGGTTCAGTTGCTCTTGAAGCTTCTATAGTATTTTCTTTGTTTATGATACTTATAGTATCCGTAGTCAGTGTAATAGATATTAACCGCACTGATTTACTTATGCAGTCTGCAGTGGAGGAAACCTGTGAGAAAATACAGTTATTGCCGCCAATGCAAATACCTTTGCAGGATTTGTCGTCTACGGTTCTCAATTCTTTACCTGATACGGTGTTCTCTGACAAGCTAATGAACGATATTATTTCTGTTCCTTTGAGCGGAATATTAGGAATTAATGAGATTGAGGACGGAAAATTAGGAGATTTGCTGTTATCAGAGGTGTTCGGTGACTATATATCCGACGATATTGCCAATGAATATATCATGCTCAATAATGGTTCGGATTTTTTTCTGCCTGACAGCATTAATACTGTTATTTCGATAAATGAAATAAATCACTATGCAGAGATTAGAGTAAAATATTCTAAGCTTACAATAGTCGGAATCATAGACAGAAGCATTTATTCCGCAATTCCGCTTTACGGAGATTATGAATTATATCTAAATGGTGAGAACGCTGCTACAGACGAGAATGATGATGTTTGGAGCATGGATAATTTCAGCAGAGGATTAATACTTAGAGATAAATTCGGAGCTAATCTGCCGTCATTATTTCCGGTTGTTGACATTATTAATGATGGGAAGATTACTTCAATAGTAACTATAGATACTACTGCTCCCAAATATGCCGATATATCGGTTTTAATTAACAAGATACGTGAAGAAATTGATGATTTAGCGCAATTTGACGGGGATGAAGTTAAAATTAACGGTAGCATTTATTCCATAGAAGGTACTGAGATTACCGACAGAGAACTGATGGTAATAATTCCGGGAAATGATACAAGTCTCGATAACAACCTGTGTAATGATATAATTTCTTACGGAGAGTCTTGCGGAGTAACCGTAAATATTCAAACTTACGGCAGTTCAAATCGTTATTCTGATGATGAATCTGCCTGTTAATTGATGGTAAATGAAAATATTAGTTGTATAAAATCGCAAGTTGCGTTATCATTTACTAGATTATCTTTAGGAGGCATTCTTAGTGAAGGATAAAGATGCAGTAAGAAGTCCGGAATTAATTAATTCCGGTGCGAATAAAGTTTCTGACAGCAAAAGCTCTGTGGGTGCTGTTCTGCGTAAAGCAAATCGAGATTTGATAATATCCAGAATAGTATATGTTGTGCTTATTATTTTGTTGGTTGCTCTTTTGTTCCTTGCCTATAACTTCGGATATTTGACTTATTTTGTTGATAAAGCTTTTGAAATGATAGGTTGATTCTGATGAATGACACTGAGAATGATAAAGTAGTTCATATTGATGCCTCATTGCTTGAGGGGTTCGATGAAGAAGAAGTAAGAGAGTTGGAGAATCTTTATTCTGCTGTTCTTTCTCTTAAAGATGTCAATGAAGTTCATAAATTTTTCTTGGATTTATGTTCTTCAAATGAGATTTGTTCTTTCTTGAGGAGATGGCAGATTCTTCTTAGGATTCATAATAATTGCAGTTATGAGTCAATTATAGAGGATCTTGCTCCGAGAGTTGAGGATAATGATAATCAAACCAAGGATGTCGGCAGGAATGTTTCTTCTGCAGTAAAGCGTAAAATGCGTTCCGAAGCTAAAGTGAGTTCGGCAACGATTTCACGCGTTAAGAACTGCTACAAAAGAGAAGGAAGCGGATATCGAATTGCTCTTGACCGATTGGGAGATAAAGCAAAATTGGATTTGATTAATCCTAAAATAAAAAATAAAAACTGAAGATATATTTTTAGAAGGCGGTTATAAAATGAAATTATTTAAGACACACAGCGAGAAAGAATTAAAGCGTATTCAGCCTATTGTCAATAAGGTAATGGGTTATGAGGATGAGTATTCAAAGCTTTCACAGGAGGAGTTAATCGCTAAGACTCAACAGTTTAAGGAGAGACTTAAGGCCGGTGAGACATTGGATGATATCCTTCCGGAGGCTTTTGCTACAGTTCGTGAAGCAGCATATCGTGTTTTGGGTATGAAACCATATGAGGTTCAGGTTATCGGTGGTATAGTATTGCATCAGGGCAGAATTGCAGAGATGAAGACCGGTGAAGGTAAGACGCTTGTAGCAACACTTCCTGTATACTTAAATGCTTTGACCGGTAAAGGAGTTCATGTAGTAACCGTTAATGATTATCTTGCTCAACGTGATAGTGAGTGGATGGGTAAGGTTTATAGATATTTGGGTTTGTCTGTAGGACTTATTATTCATGAGATTCCTACTGAGAAACGAAAGGAAATGTATGCTTGTGATATTGTATACGGTACCAATAATGAGTTTGGATTTGATTATCTGAGAGATAATATGGTTCATCGTAAAGAACAGCTTTCACAGCGTGAGTTGAATTTTGCTATTGTCGATGAGGTCGACAGTATCTTGATTGATGAGGCAAGAACACCGCTTATTATTTCAGGTCGCGGTACACAGTCTTCTGATTTGTATGAGAGAGCTGATAAGCTTGTCAGAACTCTTAAATCTTATACTGTTGTTGAGACTGATGATAAGGTTGATATGGATGATATTGTAGGTGATTGTGATTATGTAATTGACGAGAAAGCACAGACATCTATGCTTACAGCAAATGGTGTAGCGAAGGCTGAGAAATTTTTTAATGTTACCAATCTTTCAGATCCTGAGAACCTGGATTTGCAGCATTATATAAACAATGCTCTTAAGGCGCACGGTAACTATAAGCGTGATCAGAGATATATCGTTACAGAAGACGGAGAAGTTGTAATTGTTGATGATTTTACAGGTCGTCTTATGCCGGGTCGTAGATATTCTGACGGTCTTCATCAGGCTATCGAAGCCAAGGAAGGTGTTAAGGTTGCTGACGAGAATAAGACACTTGCTACAGTTACTTTCCAGAATTTCTTCCGTATGTACAATAAGTTGTCAGGTATGACAGGTACTGCATATACCGAGGAAGAAGAGTTCAGAACAATTTATAATCTTGATGTTATTCAGATTCCGACCAATAAGCCGGTTGTCAGAAAAGATGAGGAGGATGCCGTATATAAGACTCAGCGTGGCAAGTATGCAGCTGTTCTTAAAGAGGTTATTGCTGCTCATGAGAAAGGTCAGCCTGTACTTGTAGGTACAGTAAACGTAGATAAGTCTGAATATCTCAGTAAGGTTTTCTCGAAGGCAGGAATAAAACATAATGTTTTGAATGCAAAGAACCATATGCGTGAGGCTGAGATTGTAGCTCAGGCAGGACGTAAGGGCGCAGTTACTATTGCAACCAACATGGCTGGTCGTGGTACAGATATTCTTCTCGGCGGTAATGCTGAATTTATGGCTAAGCAGGAAATGCGTAAGCTTGGGTATTCTGAGGAATTAATTGATGCTTCAACTGCTCATAATGAGACAACTGATGAATTGATTATTGAAGCAAGACAGCGTTTTACTACTCTTAAGGATAAGTTCTCAGAGCAGATTGCCCCTGAGGCGGAAGAAGTAAGACAGGTCGGTGGTCTTTACATTGTCGGTACAGAACGTCATGAGTCACGTCGTATTGATAATCAGCTCAGAGGTCGTTCAGGTCGTCAGGGTGATCCGGGACGTTCAAAATTCTTCTTGGCTCTTGATGATGATTTGTTGAGGATTTTTGGTGGTGACAGAGTAACTCGTACATTTAACACTTTGGGTGTTGATGAGAATCTTGAGATTCAAAATCCTATTATCACCAAGTTGGTTAGAGATTCACAGCGTAAGCTTGAGGGTTATCACTTTGGTTCGCGTAAGTCTGTTATCGAGTTTGATGATGTAATGAATATTCAGAGAACCATCACCTATGAACAGCGTCGTAAAGTTATTGACGGTGAGGATATGCATGACACATTCATCAAGATGATTAATCGTGTTGCTGAGAGAACAGTTACTCAGTTCGGTCTTGGTGAAGAACATGCTGACAGTGAGAGATATACATTAGGATTGAAGCTTGGCGAGCTTTTCGGAGATTTGCCGATTATTAATGTCCTTAAGGATAAAAATCAGGAATGTCCGTCACCGGATGATGTTATTGAACGAATCAACAGTGAAGCTGTTGAGGCTTTAAGACAGAAAGAAGAGCTTGTTACTTCTGAGGTATTCAGAAGTGCTGAGAGAGCAATTCTCCTTAATGTTGTTGATGATAAGTGGATGGACCAGATTGATGCAATGGACAGTCTCAGAACAGAAATCAGTATGCGAAGTGTTGCTCAGCACGATCCTGTTGTTGAGTATAAACTTGAAGGTTCTGAGATGTTTGAGGAAATGAATAATTCTATCCAGGATGATGCGGTTAAGTTCCTTATGCGTTCAAATTTCTCAGCTGAGAAGCGTGTTGAAGTAAAAGAGAATGTTAAGACTGTATCTGAGGGAATGGGAAAGGATTTGTCTCAGATGCCTGGTCAGCCTGTACCGAATGCGGTTCCTAATACGAGTGACGGTTCTGTAAGTCAACCTGTTAAGCGTGATGCAAATAAAGTAGGTCGTAATGATTTGTGTCCTTGCGGAAGCGGTAAGAAATATAAGAATTGCTGCGGAAAAGGGATTGAATAAGTAAGAAATGCAATATGAAAGCAGAGTACTTACGGTATTCTGCTTTTTCTTTACAGGAGATATGAGTATGATTGTTAATAAAGTCGAATATATGGAAAATGTGCGTTGTGCTGCTGAATATATAATGAATGAGTTGAATAAAGATTCTATTGTTATTCCTTCAGTCTGCATAGTGTTGGGCTCTGGTTTGGCTCCTTTAGCTTCTATGTGTGAGATTCTCGCGGAGATTTCTTATAAAGATATTCCTTGTTTTCCTGAATCAACTGCACCGGGACATGAGGGAAGGCTTATTGTAGGTAAATTGTCCGGCAAAAATGTATTTATGATGTCCGGTCGTTTCCATTATTATGAGGGCTATGATTATGATATTTGTACATTTTATGTAAGGGTAATGGCTTATCTTAAGGTCGGTTCACTTATTTTAACGAATGCTGCCGGCGGACTTGGGGAAGGTATGAAGCCTACAGATTTGATGCTTATCGAAGATCATGTATCATTCCTGTGTGAGTCGCCTCTTCGCGGACAGAATCTTGACGAATTTGGTGTAAGATTTCCAGATCAGACATGCGTATATGATAAAGAGCTTGCTTCTATGTTAGCAGAGAGCGCTGAGGAATTAGGTATTACGTTGCACCGAGGTGTTTATTGTTATACCAAAGGTCCGCAGTATGAGACTCCGACAGAGATTAAGATACTCAAGACTCTCGGTGTCGGAGCTGTCGGTATGTCAACCGTTCCGGAGGCCATAGTTGCTTCTCATTGTCAAATGAGAGTAGTTGCAGTATCTTGTATTACGAATCTTGCTGCCGGTATATCACCTGTAAAGCTTACACAGGAAGAGGTAATAGAGAATGCAGGTAAGGCTTCCGTTAACAGCTGTAATCTTGTTAAGAGATTAGTTGAAAAAATTTAAGTTCGTATATTTATTCTTGGCGAAAAGGAGATACAAAACATGGAAATCCCACAGTATGAGATTAAAGACATTAACCTTTGTGAAAGCGGAATGAAAAAGATTGAGTGGGCATACAGAAATATGCCGGTTCTTCGTGCAATAGAAAAGGAACTTATTGATGAACAACCATTTAAGGGTATGAAGATTGCTGTTTCAGTTCACGTTGAAGCAAAGACAGCTTGCCTTGCCAGAGCATTGGCAAGAGGCGGCGCAGAAGTTGCACTTACCGGATGTAATCCTTTGTCTACACAGGATGATGTTGCGGCTGCACTTGCAAGTACAGGCATGCATGTTTATACAATTCATGGTGACAATGAAGAGAATTATATAAAGCATCTTACAATGGCTTTGTCATTCGGACCTGATATTGTTATTGATGACGGCGGTGATTTTGCAATGCTTTTGCATTCTTCACTTAAGAATTTGGTTCCTGGAATTATAGGCGGTTGTGAAGAGACAACCACAGGTGTTCACAGACTTGAGATTCTTGAGAAGGAAAATAAGCTTTTGTATCCGGTTGTTGCGGTTAATGATGCAAGGTGTAAGCATTTATTTGATAACCGATTCGGAACGGGTCAGTCAGTATGGACTGCAATAATGGCAACCACTAATCTTGTTGTAGCAGGAAAAACTGTTGTAGTTGCGGGTTATGGTATGTGTGGCAGAGGTGTTGCTATGCGTGCAAAAGGACTTGGCGCTAAAGTGGTTGTAACAGAAATAGATCCTGTAAAAGCATGTGAAGCTATAATGGAAGGTTATCAGGTAATGACGATGGAGGAGGCTTCCGAAATCGGTGATGTATTTGTTACTGTAACCGGTTGTAAGGATGTTATTACTGCAGAGCATTTCTTGAAGATGAAGGATGGTGCGGTTTGTTGTAATGCCGGCCATTTCGATTGTGAAGTAAGTGTAAAGGAACTCAGCGATATTGCAACTTCCTCTGAAGTTTTACGTAATAATATTGTTGGTTATACACTTCCTAACGGTAATACAATTTGCATAATTGCTGAAGGAAGATTGGTAAATCTTGCTTCAGGTGACGGACACCCTGTTGAGATTATGGATATGAGTTTTGCTCTTCAGGCCCAGTCAGCAAGATATATTGCCAAGAACGGAAAAACACTTGAATGTAAGGTTTACCAGACTCCTGAAGTAATTGATAATCGTGTTGCTGAGATTTTGCTTGAGACTAAGAAGGTTACTATTGATGTGTTAACTCCGGAACAGGTTAAGTATGTTAATTCATGGGAATTCTGATTTTGTTTATCTGGTTTTACGATTGATGCAAATTTGAATTATTAACTTTGGTTTTATTTAAAACTTAACAAAAGATTAAGAGGCTGTCTCAAAACTTCAATGTTATTCAAAGTATTTAAGCAGGAAAGTATCAGGACAGATTGCATCAAATTCGGTTTGCGTTAGAAATGCAATTTTCTTGGCGATTCTAACGCAATTTGTTCTCGGCGAGCGCCTCCAACACACTGTGGCGGCTTACTTAAAGCTTGATTTGCGTTAGAAATGCGATTTTTTTGGCGATTCTAACGCAATTTGTTCTCGGCGAGCGCCTCCAACGCACTGTGGCAGCTTACTTCAAGCTTGATTTGCGTTAGAAATGCAATTTTCTTGGCGATTCTAAAGC
>JAZLGO010000037.1:0-15003 GCA_045616305.1 Saccharofermentans sp.
TCTCCAGATTGGCGAATATCGAAAAGCCACAAACCCTTGGTATTAGGGCATTTAAGCGAAATGAAACGTGCAGTTTAGCGTACTATTTCAAGACCGCCTCGTTATGACCACTTCGATACATCTCCATGTAAAGACGCTAAAGTATAATACTCAAAATCTCTGCATTTGTCAATATATAAATAAGAATTTGTACTTTAATTGGATTTTCGGGAAGATCTTCACTTCACTTATATAATTAAAAGTATCGGCATTAGAAAACTTACATAAAATATAAGGACGATCCCATAACGAGGACCGCCCTATATATCTAAACTACAACGTATTGACAACTATTAATTATCAATCTTCTATCACCACCACATTGGTCTGTACCTCCTTGAGTAACCTTATGTTTATATTCTATATGTTTAATTTTAACGATTCATTGTAAATGAATGAATTAAAAATGAACTTGCAGTTAACATAAAATATGTCTGTTAACAATTGTTTTTCTTACAAAACTACGCGATAGTAATTCATCTCTATAACTACACCGATCGTGTTACTGAGTATTCTACATAACAACAGTGTAATCGTTTTTGAAACAAATGCTTTCATTATAATATCGATATATATCTATGTGTGATATTTATCTAACACAATTAAACTACATATAAACAGATAATGAACTTCAAGCCTATTTTGAAGCAAAACACACATCTTCAACTTAAATAATATATTATATTGATATATATCTATGTGTTATAAATTATTTTCACACACAGCACGCATAAAAAAGGACATGTCATTTGTATTGCCATGTCCATTTTCTATAAATTCAGTCCTTCATTTATAACCTAATTATTCACCTAATAACTTAATTAATCTGTCAAGATCATCATAGTTCTTATAATCTATTACCATCTTTCCCTTTCCTGTTTGGGTATCGGAAAGTTTAAGTCTGACTTTTGAACCAAGTATTTTCTTCAAGCTTGTCTCAACTTCTTTTGTACTTATTTGAACTTGCTCACTTACTTTATCTGACGTCTTTTCAGTAGTATTCTTTGGATTCTCAGCTTGTTCTACTAATCTTCTGACATATTCTTCAGCCTGACGAACAGACATATCCTTAGCTATAATAACATCTGCTGCTCTGCGCTGCTCTTCACCGTCTTTTAATGCCAAGAGAGCCTTTGCATGTCCTGCTGTCAAATCCCCGTTAATGAGGAAATCCTGTAAAGACTCATCAATATTAATTAATCTTATTGTATTTGCGATAGTTGCTCTTGGTTTACCAAGCTTTTGTGCTAACTGTTCCTGTGACAGCTTATGAGTCTTAAGCAAATTATTCATTGCCATTGCTTCTTCAAGCGGATTCAAATCTTCACGCTGAAGATTTTCTATCAATGCCTGTTCCATTGTCTGTTCATCTGTTAATTCTCTTACGATTGCAGGAACTACTTCTAATCCGGCAAGACGTGAAGCTCTCCAACGACGCTCACCTGCTACAATTCTATAACCGGAACCTTTTTTCTGTACAATCAATGGCTGTATAATGCCGTTTTCTTTGATTGAATCTGCTAATTCCTGAAGTGCATCTTCATTAAATTTTTTACGCGGTTGATCTGTATTTGGTGATATGTCATTTATCTTTAATTCAACAACAGAATCTTTCTTATTCTCACTTATACCTTCTGATGAAAGTAATGCACCGAGTCCCTTTCCAAGTCCTTTATTTGTTGTCATAGTTTTATTTCCTTTCTAATACATTGATGAATATCTATCTTTATTTCTTTGTTCTTGATATTACTTCTTTCGCTAATTTCTCATAAGCAAGTCCGCCCTTTGACTTCTTATCGTAGTCACTTATTGTTTGACCATAGCTTGGAGCTTCACTTAATCTGACATTACGAGGTATTTCCGTCTTAAATACCTTATCTCCATAATACTTAATAACCTCTTCTTTTACCTGTCTTGCAAGTTGTGTTCTTCCATCATACATGTTCAGTAATACACCGAGAAGAGAAATTTCAGGATTCAACTTCTTTTTTACAAGATTTATTGTATCGTTAAGTAGACTTAATCCCTTTAATGATAAATAATCACCAAGAATTGGTATTATTATGTCTGTTGATGCAGTAAGTGCATTAATTGTAAGCAATCCCAATGTAGGAGGACAGTCAATTATTATATAGTCATATCTGTCCTTAACTGAAGATAATGCTGTTTTTAGTATTTGTTCGCGAGAAATTTGACTTACCAATTCTATTTCGGCACCGGCAAGATTGATATCTGTAGGACATATATCTACATTTTGCGTATTTGTTTTTACTATTACTTCATCAATTGGCTTCTCATCAATAAGTACATCATATATTGATTGTTCCAGCTTTGTTTCATCTATTCCCATGGAAGAAGTACTGTTACTCTGTGGATCCATATCAATTACGAGTACTTTTTTCTTTTTTTTGCCTAAATATGCTGCTAAGCTTATTACTGTTGTTGTTTTTCCGACTCCACCCTTTTGGTTAACAACTGAAATTATTGAAGTCATTTCAAATATTCTCCTCATTTATTATTAATACCCTAATATTTTATCATTTATTTATTTATTCTTATATTTCATTATCTTTACAACATCATTGTTCCACGTGGAACATTAACATTTGATTATTAATGATAAAAGAAAGTAATATATAATTATTTCGCAACATTTCTAAGTAACTATACCTTTATACAATTACATTTTAGAAATCGTACATATTTTGATTACTCATTTATTTATTACATTATTACTTTTCTTAATTTCATTTTTGTATATGTTCCACGTGGAACATATACAAATACCGCATTTTAAGTTATACAATAACAAAATTAATATATTCATTTTCAAAAAAATAATCAGAAATTCACACATATTCTGTAATATATTAATCTATAGTATATGGTTTGTACCACGTGGAACAACAGTTTATAATATTAATACAAAAAATAGGATGTTCCACGTGGAACATCCTTTAAATACATATTATTTAACACATTACGTATCAATATTTGCTGTTTTAGCATTTTCCTGAATAAAATTCTTACGAGGTTCAACTACATCACCCATTAATAATGTAAAGGTCTCATCAGCCTGTTGAGCATCTTCAAGAGAAACTCTTAATAACTTACGAGTAGCTGGATTCATTGTTGTATCCCATAATTGAACAGAACTCATCTCACCAAGACCTTTATAACGCTGAATTGTAGGATTTGTCCAACCGGTTTTAACCTTAATAGCCTCGATTTCCTTCTCATCATAAGCATAATAAGCTTCTTCACCCTTAAATACCTTAAACAATGGAGGACAAGCAATATAAATATTACCATTATCAACCAAAGGTCGCATATATCTGAAGAAGAAAGTAAGAAGCAAAGTACGGATATGTGAACCATCAACATCGGCATCAGCCATAATGATAATCTTATGATAACGAAGCTTATTAATATCAAAATCATCACCAATACCGGTTCCGAGAGCCATAACTACAGGCTGAAGCTTCTCATTTGAATAAACCTTATCAATACGTGACTTCTCAACATTAAGCATTTTACCCCACAAAGGAAGAATAGCCTGATATTTACGCGCACGTCCTTGCTTAGCAGATCCGCCGGCTGAATCACCCTCAACGATAAAAATCTCACAAAACTCAGCTTCATTTGACTGACAATCAGCCAATTTACCCGGAAGTGAATTTGACTCAAATACACCTTTTCGACGCGCAAGATTACGAGCATTCTTGGCAGCACTTCTTGCTCTTGAAGCAGCCATACACTTATCCATAATGATTTTACCTATATCAGGATGTTCCTCAAGGTAAGTCATAAACTTATCTGCAACAGCCTTCTCAACCATTGGACGAATCTCAGCATTACCGAGCTTAGATTTTGTCTGACCTTCAAACTGAGGCTCAGGAAGTTTAACTGAAATAATAGCAGCAAGTCCTTCACGGGAATCCTCACCCTGGAACTTCTCATCACCGTCTTTAAGAAATTTATATTTCTTTGCATAATCATTAATAACACGATTAAGAGCAGCACGGAAACCTGTAAGATGTGTACCACCTTCAACTGTAGCAATATTATTTGCATAAGAATAAACTGTTTCCTGATAAGAATCATTATATTGCATAGCAATTTCTACAAAGCAATCTCCCTCACGTGTAGCAAAATAGATAGGTGTTCCGGTTAATGCTTCCTTATGCTTATTAAGGTACTCAACAAAAGAGATAATACCACCGTCATAATGAAGATACTTTGTATCAGGCTCATCACCTCTGTTATCACACAAATTAATTGTAACTTCCTTATTAAGGAAAGCCATCTCACGATAACGAGTAATCATTGATGCAAAATCAAAAGTAATATCGGCAAAAATCTCATTATCAGGAAGGAAGGTAGTAGTTGTACCTGTATCATTAGCTTCACAAGTGCCGACAATATGAAGCGGTTCAACAGTTTTACCCTTTTCGAATCCAATCTGATATATGTTGCACTCACGACGTACCTGAACAATCATCTTAGATGAGAGAGCATTTACAACTGATGCACCAACACCATGAAGACCACCGGAAATACTGTATGCGCCGCCACCAAATTTACCGCCGGCATGAAGAACAGTATGAACAACCTCGACAGTAGGAATGCCCTGCTTCGGATGAATACCTACAGGAATACCTGAACCGTTATCCTTAACAGTAACAGAACCATCCTTATTTATAGTAACATCAATGGTATCACAACGACCTGCAAGAGCCTCATCTACTGAGTTTGCAACAATCTCATAAACGAGATGATGAAGTCCTCTCGGAGTAGTATCACCTATATACATACCAGGACGCTTACGAACAGCCTCCAATCCTTCAAGAACCTGAATTTCATCCTCACCATAGGCCTTTTTATTACCGGTATCAAATTCATCCTGACCTTCTGTAATACTGTCAAGATTTTTTGACATATCTTCACTAAAATCCTCAGTCAATGCTCTCGGATTCTCGGCAAGATTACGCAATTCATCATCATTTACATCCTCGACAGGCTGAAAATAGATATCTACCTCCGGTGAATTGTTTACATTTTTCTCTTCATTCTCGCTCATTTTTATAAAACTCCTTATTCAATCCAAAAAACACTATAAGAAGCATTTTACTGGATTTGTAACATCGTTAATCGTTTTAAAAGTACTCCGGAAGACATAGGACTTGCATATGTACGATCAGTTGTAATGACCAAAGACTTAGATATATCACCTGATATATATTCCAGTCTGTTAGAGTCATCTTCAGCTTTAATATAATTGTTGAAGTCCGCCTGTAAAGCAGACACATTCTCAAGATCAATAACAGCCACAACAGAATCTGAAGTCACTGTAATCTCACCACCCAAATGAACATACATAAAAGCACCTTCTGTAATGAGTATTTTTACAAACAATATAACTAATATATTATATCATAAAAACATTAATTATCGGCACGAATTACACCATTATCGACATTATAAAAGCACAAATCATCAAAGGAATTAACATCAAGAATCTCATTTAATATAAATTCTTTATCAGTACATGTAATAAATATCTGTGTATTCTTAATATTTGTAATAAGACTGCTTCTTCTTTCTTTATCAAGCTCAGAAAAGACATCATCAAGAAGCAAAACAGGTGAAGTAGATGTATAAGTTCTTATACAATCAAGCTCAGCCAGCTTAAGAGATAAAGCTGCAGATCTTTGTTGCCCCTGAGATGAATATGAACGCATTGATAAATCATTTAATTTGATATCTATATCATCCTTATTCAAAGCAACTGAAGCTACACGTCGCTCAATATCATTACTGCGGGAAGCTTTAATCTTATTTAAAATATATTCACTTATAACAGCGTGTATTTTATCCCTTTTTACGCTTTCTATATTATCATTAATGAAATTATACTTATAATTCTCTCCGAGCTCATTTATGAGCTCCTGAGTGAGTAATTCGATAAGTCCCGGAATAGAAGAATAAGTAAGTTCTATTTTCTCTGAATTTCCGGAAATTCTTGAATGATGAATCTCAGCATAATCAGATAAAATCATTACATATCTTAATCTGTAAAAAACAATCTTTGCAGATAAATCAGCAAGACTTAAATCATAATATTCAAGAATACTTTCATCTGTATTACCGTAATATTTCTTCAAATATAAATTTTTCTGATTCAAAATATGTCCGTATGCATTAATTAAATCAAAATATACAGGTGATATCTTGGATATTAATACATTCAGGAATTTACGACGGTTTCCCGGTGCCCCTTTTACTATATTCAGGTCCTCCGGAACAAACATAACAGTGTTACAAACGCCTAAATATGAGGATATTTTACGAATTTCTATATTATCCTGTAAAAGCTTTCTTTTCTGCGTATTTAAATCATATTTTACGCACAAATCTGTCTTATAATCATCAGTCTCATCACATAAATTGAGTTTTATACAAAATTCATTCTCATTAAATTTAACAAGCTCTTTCTCTTTATATGTTCTGTGCGAGGTTAAACAAGAACAAAAATTAACTGATTCAATTATATTTGTTTTACCTTGTGCATTTTTTCCGTAAATAACATTAACAGAAGGCCCAACCTCCAGATTGAGCCTTCCGTAATTGCGATAATTAATTAAATCTATCTCAGTAATATACATTATCTTCTGATAGGGAGAATCAGGTATACATAATTCTCGCCCTCAATAGGACGAACAATACACGGTCCGAGAACACCGTTGAACTCAATCTTAATCATTTCATCTTCAATTGCTTTAAGTGCTTCAATGAAGAACTTGGCATTAAAATCGATATCAATCAGATCACCTGATATAGAAGCCTGAATCTCTTCTTTAAGATTACCTGCATCTGTATTTGCAGATACAATAATACTCTCGTTATCAGACATCGATATCTGAACAGGAAAACGACGCTCATCATTCATAATAATGAGTGAAGCACGCTCAATAGCATCAAGCAAAAGCTTACGATTAATATTCATAACTGTCTTTGCGCTGTTCTGAATAAGTGAAGAATAGTTAACATAAGGCTGAACAATAAGTCTTGATACAACACGAACATTTCCTATATCAAAGAGAAGATGATTATTTGAAGAATAAATAATTACTTCACCCTCATTCTTACTGTCAAAAATCTTAGAAGCCTCAAATAAAGCTTTACCCGGAATAAGGAAATTCATAAGAGGGAAATCCTTACCCAATTCTTCTTTACGAACAGCCATTCTGAAGCCGTCAAGTGCAACAATTGTTGCATTTGTTCCGTCACTCTCAAGAAGACATCCTGTAAGAGCAGGTCTTGTATCATCCTTTGAAACAGCAAATATAACATTGCTTATCATTCTCTTAAGAACAGGCTGCGGCATAATTATCTTGTCTGTATTATCAATTACAGGAATCTTAGGATATTCTTCCGATGCATTACCTTTGATATTGAATTCTGCAACTCCTGATTCAATTGTAAGCATGTTTTTATCATCAGCTTTGATTGTAATACTCTCTTCAGGAAGCTTTCTGATGATCTCACCGAATATCTTTGAGTTAGCCACAACAGAACCCTTCTCAAAAACATCTGAATCAATATCTGCTTCAATACCTGTCTCAAGGTCATAACCGGTAAGCATTACCTTATTGCCTTCTGCCTGTATTAATATACCGTCCAATATCGGTTTTGTTGAATTAGTCTTTACTGCTTTCTGAACTATTGCAATAGCCTGCTCAAGTTCTGTTTTTGTACATACAAATTTCATCGTAACATTCTATCCTTTCGAGAATTATCTGCATAATATTATACATTATAAAAGCACAAAAATAAATGATTTGCCTCTCTTCATTATTTATTTTATATATTAGTATTATTATGCATTGTACAAATGTATATAACTCTCGAAAATGCTGATTTTAAGGCATTTATAACAGTGTTAAAGTATCAACAATAAATGTTCATAAAACGAAGTTATAAACATGGTATTTTTATAAACAAATTGTTTTCTACTTTTGAACAAAAAATGTTTATAACTTAGGACAAATTATTTGAATTCCTTACCTATGTTATCAATAATTGTAACAATATCCATTTTCTTTGCATTAAGAGCATCCTGAACAATATTATAAGAATGAAGCATTGTTGAATGCTTACGTCCTCCGAAGTAATTACCTATCTCAGAATATGTCATATGCAAAAGCTCTACAAAGAAATAAATACATATATTTCTTGGTTCTGTTACATTCTTTGCTCTGCTGTCTGATTTAAGCTTATCTATAGTTACGTTGTAATAATTTGCAGAGAAATAATTACAAACCTTATTTGCAATGAAATCAGGTGATAAAGTATCTTCCTTATTAGGGGAGATAAGAGGCTGCATTATCTTATTGAAGGTATCAAAATCTATCTTCTCGGTAGAAACATTGGCATAAGTTTTATATGTAGTATATGCTCCGAGAAGTCTTCTTATGCTTGAAGTAAAATTCTCGCAGAAAAAGTTAATGAACTCATCATCAAGATCAATATTATCAGCTTCACACTTACTCAAAAGAATAGCCTTACGTGTCTCGTAGTTAGGCGGCTGAATGTCCATTGTTATACCCTGACTGAATCTGGAAGTAAGTCTCTCATCCAATTCAGGCATATAATTAGGTGATTTATCAGAAGAGATAACTATTTGCTTACCTGCTTTGATAAGATTATTAAATGTATTAAAAAATTCATTTTGGCTTTCCATTTTACCGATAAGGTATTGGATATCATCTATGAGAAGGACATCGGCATTGGCATACTTATTTCTGAACTCAGAATAAGAATGCTTCTTTGAGCTCAATACATATTCGTCAACGAAAGATTGACATTCGGTATAAATAATATTGAGATTTGGATTGTTCTCATAAATCTTATTGGCAATGGCATAAAGAAGATGAGTCTTACCGAGACCTGAATTTCCCCAGAGATAGAAAGGATTATAATCAACATAACCCGGATTATCGGCAACCTGCATTGCACTTGCTCTTGCGAATCTGTTTGATTCACCCGGAATAAATGTATCGAAAGTAAAATATTTATTCTGTTCACTTAATTTCTGTGGATTAAAATATATGTTTGTATTAACAGAAGTATTTTTGTCGTTATTATCAAAAGATGACTTATTGAGTGCGTATACAACGGTATCAATACTTTTTACATCGTCCTCAAGAACAAACTGTACATTAATATTGCTTCCGCAAACCATATTAATTACACTGTTTATTACATCCTTGATTCCGTTATTGTTATTCTTCATAAAACGAAGACAATATTCATCTCTGCAAGACAAAATAATATACTTATTTGGTTCATACTTAATCTCATTCATGTTTTTAAGCATGATATTGTATGTGGTACTGTTAATGCTATTATCATTCTCAAGAATCTCAAGACAATCTTTCCAAACAGACATATTTTTATACCCTTCCCTAACATTTTTAAGCAAAAAAGTAAGTGTATTATAACACGATTTTTGGTTATAATAAGTAGTAAATATTATTTGAAAGATTTTTTTTGAAAGTTGTTGGGAAACTTATAAATGTCTAAGAATAAAACAATGATAATTATTGCCGTTTTGTTGTTTTTAATCGGTATTTGTCTTCTTTTGATTGATCCGATAAAAAACATGATTCGTGAAGAGAAGACGGAAGAGGCATTACAGATTTTCGAAGAAAATATAAATATGACTATCGGTGATGATTCAGTCATTACTTTCGTGGTACCTGCAAAAGGAAATGAGATAAACGGTGAAGGATATGACCTTTTTGATGTTGTTGATGAAGCAGCACAGTCTGCTTATGAATCTGCTTTGGAAGAGCTTCCGGATGACGTTATTTTAACTTATGTAGGAATAATAGAGATAGAATCAGTAGATATAAAAATACCTATTTGGGACAGCACTTCTGTTGTTGCTTTGAGATACGGAGCAGGTAAATACGAAGATTCTGCATATCCGGGAGAAGGAAAAAACTGTACTATTCTCGGTCACAGAATGAGAGCAGAGGGTAAGCTTTTCCACAGTCTGGGTGAGGTAAAGCTTGATGATGTTATAAGAATTACTCTGACAGACGGAAAAGAAATGGTATATGTTGTAGATCAGATAGAGACAATAGTTCCGGAGGATCTTGAAGAATATATTTTGGCAGATTGTTCCGATACGGAAAGACTTACTTTGGTAACATGTACTCCGCTCGGTAATCCTACGCACAGACTTATAGTAATTGCTCATCCTCTCGGAGAGAACTGATAAAGGAGACAAAATGTTACGTTCTTATTTAGGTATAGCCGCAGCAAGGATTATACGTAAAATTCTTCGCCTTATGGGTAAAGGAGCAACAACTTTACCGGGTAAAGCGGCAATTAAAATATCTCCGGATGTAATAAGAAAATCAGCTGAAGGTAAAATAATAATTACCGTAACCGGTACAAACGGTAAAACTACAACCTCTCATATGATATCCGAGATGCTTACTTCCTTGGGTTATGAGGTTATAAATAACATATCCGGTGCAAATCTGGCTTCCGGAATTGCTACAACACTTATTTGTGACGGTTCAAAAAATAAAAATGCAATTTATGTTTTGGAAACAGATGAAGCTGCTTTTGCCAAAATTGCAGGTTCACTCAAGCCATCCGTATCAGTAGTAACCAATCTTTTCAGAGATCAGCTTGATCGCTACGGTGAGCTTACTCATACAAGAGATTTAATCGCAGGCGGTATCGATAAAACAGAAGCTGTATTAATTCTTAACAGCAACGATTCTCTTGTTGCCTCTCTCGGAAAGGGAAGAGAGAACAGAACTGTTTTCTTCGGTTTAAACAAAGAAAGTATGCTCAAAAACAGCGCTTACAAGAAGGCATCAACCGTACTTGAAGCCTCATCTGATGCAGTTTATTGTCCTTCCTGTCGAGTAAAATATGAATATAAATCCAGGAGCTTCAGCCATCTCGGAGATTTTCGCTGTCCTAAATGCGGATTCAAAAGCCCTGATGACCGTTTCTCTGTTATATATGATTTAAAATCAAGTCCGTCTGATGAGGGGTACAAATTCTCCATAAATGATTCGTTAAATTCAATTACTTCAGAGGTTGAACTTAAAATACCGGGAAGCCACAATCTGTATAATACATGTGCTGCTGTCTCTGCCGTTACTGTCCTTCTCGAAAAGCTTAACTTAAACAGTAAAGACAGTTTTAAGTCAGCCTGTGATGCATCCTGTAAAGTAAAAGCAGCCTTCGGCCGTATGGAGAAAATAAATATCGGCGGTAAAAAGATATGTATTCTTCTTGTTAAGAACCCTGCCGGACTCGATCGTTCTCTTTCCTTTGTAACAGAAGCATCCGATGCTTCTTCAGTTATGTTTTTACTTAACAGTAATATAGCTGACGGTAAGGATGTATCTTGGATTTGGGATGTTGATTTTGAAAGCAAGGCAAATAACTTACCTTCTGATATCTATGTCAGCGGTGAACGCTTCGGTGATATGCTGCTGAGAGTTACATATGCCGGTCGTGACATACCTTCCGAATATTACGGTGATATGAGCAATGCAATGAATCTTGTTGAGAAGGCTCTTGAGAAGTGTGAGGAAGGTAAGTGTGTTTACATTCTTCCTAACTATACATCAATGTTAAAATTGCGTGAGATGCTTGTACACAGATTCAATCTTAAGGATTTCTGGGAATAAGGAGATTTATATATGAGTGACACTGATTATGAATTAAACATTGGACACTTTTATCCGGATCTTCTTAATCTCTACGGAGATCGCGGAAATGTTTTGTCACTGTACAGAAGAGCTTCTCTTCGCGGAATAAAAGTAAATATAAAATCAATTTCGATAGACAGTGAATTAAATCCTGATGAACTTGACTTATGCTTTATAGGCGGCGGACAGGATAATGAACAGAATATTCTTAAAGATGATTTTGTAAACAACAAAGGTCCTCTGGTTAAGAAAATGATTGAAGACGGAAAAGTATTTCTTTGTATATGCGGCGGTTATCAGATGCTCGGAAAATACTATCTTGAGCATGACGGTTCACATCTTGATTGTCTCGGTGCTTTGGATTTATATACTGAAGGTGCCGATACCAGATTTATAAACGATACGGTTTACGAATATGAGGGTAAAACAATTATAGGCTTTGAGAACCACAGCGGTCGTACATATCTTAATCCTGAAGGAAACTGTAAGCCTTTTATGAAAGTAATCAAGGGACACGGTAATAACGGTGAAGACGGCATGGAAGGTGCAGTATATAAAAATACCTTCTGCACATATTCACATGGATCATTTTTGCCGAAAAATCCATTTATTACCGATATGCTTATAGAGAAAGCCATGCAAAATAAATATGGTTCCGATTATTCACTTGCGCCGCTCGACAGTTCCGTTGAAGAGCTGGCAAACAGGGAAGCACTTAAATATCTGAATATATAGGTTTATTACCACTTATCAATGTATTATAATGAAGATTGCATTTTCGATAATTAATTTTTGAAGGAGAAGAAAAATAAAATGAAAAAGGCAAGAAAAACAATAGCTTTAGCATTATCTTTGTCATTCATTATGGGTATTTCCGGATGCAGCGGAATTCCATTTATCGGTAACAAAGCAAATAATGCCGTAAAAGACGCTATCACATCCTATATGGATAACATAACAAAGGCTAAGATAGATAAGGCTGCAAAATCAGTAGCAGAGTCTGATGACGATGATGAGGACGAGCTTTCATTTGCTGCAAGATATGATTCATACAGTGACAGCAATGTTATTGATGTAATTGATGCTTTTCTTTCTACAACAGAGTTTGAGATATCTGATATCGAAGCTGATGAGAAGGAAGAAGAGGGAAGTGCAAAGATTAATATCAGCGTAGCTGATTTGGATGCAGTTGCAGAGGATCTTGATGAGGATGCAGATATTGACGATCTCATCGATGCAATCAGTGAGTGTGAGGACAAGGTTGACGGTAAGGTTAAGGTAAGTCTCATTCTTGATGATGATGAGTGGTTAATTGAGAGCGGCAGTGATGTAGATGTAGCTGATTTCTACTTCGAGACTATGGAAGATACCGATTTGTCAATCGGCGGCAGTGATTTCTCGGAGAGTGCCATAATTGCATATGTTAATGATGTTTTCATTGATTTACGTAACGGTGATTTCGAGAAGTACATGGATGAAGGTGCTTCAATCGGAGATATGTTTGATTTATCCGGTGATGATGATACCGAAGTAAATGATTTAATTATCAATTTCTTTAAGAGTTATTTCGCAAACGAGACACATGAAGTAATCGTTAATTCTATTGATGAAGAGTCAATGACAGCAAATATTACTGTTAATACGGAAGTTCCTTGTGCAAATGATCTTGTTGCCGGTCTTGTTCATAATCATGATATCATGGTAGTTGTAATGGCAAATCAGCTTTTTAATAAAGATTTTGATTTTGATAATTTACCAAGTGATATGCAGATTATGATGTTCCAGGGAATGGTTGATGCAATTCCGAATGCAGGTACTGAGCAGTTAACTGCAGATTGTGTAGTAAAAGTTGATGAGAACGGTGAGTGGGATATCGGAAACGGTTTTGGTGATTGTCTCTTTGGTCATACAGATGATTCTGACGTTGAGTATACTCCGGAAGAGCAGCAGGCTATTATTATGGATGCTCTCGATTATGCTTTGGAAAACGGCATGATTACTCAGGAAGAATATGATTCATATGTAAGTGCTTTCAGCGGTAACACAGGTAACGGCGGCGATGCAGGTAACGGTGGCGATGCAGGTAACGGCGGCGATGCGGGTAACGGTGGCGATGCGGGTAACGGCGGCGATGCGGGTAACGGCGGCGATGCAACAGGCTACAACGGCGCTACAGATGAATACGGTTTCCCTGTTACTGACTTGAATGGCGACGGATTCAGCTACTATTGCGGTGAAGAGTTATATGAGATTGCTCTTTTCAATTTTGATGGAGAAGAGGTTAGTTCATACAGCGCAGGTGATACTGCAATAAAGATTTATGTGGAAACATGGGATGAATACGAAGATAATGCAGTAATGAATTTTACTGTTTACGGTCCCGGAATCGATCCTGAGCAGAACGTATTTATGGCTGAAAGGGCTTCCGAAGAATGGGGAGATGAGTTCTTTATGACTATCATTCCTGAAGGCGGATTGCAGGCAGGTGAATATACATTCTGTCTTACTGATGCTTCAACCGGTGAAGTTATCACAGTTGTAAAGATTAATGTAGAATAATTTTTAATCATTAAGTTATAAGTAAGCCCCCGCTTGGTCAGTGCTGAGCGGGGGTGTTTTTTGTTAAAAGACATGATGTGGGGAGGCCGGGTGGCCCGGTTCGGTTTGGCGCAAGTATGGTCGGTGTGCGGGCGGTGTGCGGGCGCAAGTACTGGTGGTGTATGGGCGGAGAACAGGTAATACAGTTGAAGCACAAGCGGCCGGCGCAAGTACGGTCGGTGTATGGGGAGCACAAGGGCGGTGTGCGGGCAGTGTGCCGGCGCAAGTACGGGCAGTGTATGGTCGGTGTGCGGGCGCAAGTACTGGCGGTGTATGGGGAGCACAAGGGCGGTGTGCGGGCGCAAGTACTGGTGGTGTATGGGCGGTGTGCGGGCGGTGTATGGGCGCAAGTATGGGCGGTGTATGGGCGCAAGTACGGGCAGTGTATGGGCGGTGTGAGGGCGCAAGTACGGTCGGTATACGGGCAGCACAAGTGCGGTACATTCATTCAGTATTGCATCCGAAGTAAATTCCACTAAAATCAGCCAAAGGGGCTGTCTCAAAAGTGATTAATTCACAGAGAGGCAGGCCCCGGCCCCGGTTCCGGTTATTATGGCTCTCTATATTCAAGCCAGAGACAACAAGATTTACTGAAAAACCTGTTTTCAGTCACTTCCGG
>JAZLGO010000038.1:0-8904 GCA_045616305.1 Saccharofermentans sp.
TCCGCCTTGATCACCCTTTCGACCAAGACAGATTGTATAAAGCCTATCTACAAAAGAATTTATAGATGCAACTCTGCTCATATCGGAACCTGCTATATAGAAGCCTGCATATATACCGTAGGAATCGCACAGATTGTAAAACTCTTCGGAATTTGCAAAGCCTATAAAGATATCATATCTGTTGCTGCCGTTATTTAAGTTGTTTACCCAGTATTCCTTGCCGCCCTTATCTGCATCTCTTCCGAGAAGCATATTGTACATCTTATCTACATAAGTAGAATTGTCGTAGCCGGCATTCTGGAACTCACTGCTGTATACAAAACCGTATGCTACGGATACACCGCAGGTCTCACCTGAGTTGAGTTTATTTACCCAGCCTTCAAGGCCTTCCTTTTCCGGTTCCCTGTCCAAAGCAATTCTATAGCACCTTGTAATAAAATCATAAACACCATCACTCGAAGCTAACGCCTGATTAACATGATTTAAAAATATAAAAGCAAATAAAGCAAAAACTAATATTAATGATGTTGATTTTTTTATTAATCTCATGACAGCTCCTAAAAATAATTGATTTATATATAGGATAACCGAAAAAAAATAAAAATAAATAATCCCCGCGAAAAAAAATCACGGGGATTACATTAATTAATTGATAAAAACTCAAATTAATACATTGGAGCCTGTGGAGCCATAGGAGGTTCCGGTTCAGGAATATCAGTTACCAATGCTTCTGTAGTAAGAAGAGTTGAAGATACTGATGAAGCATTCTGAAGAGCTGATCTTGTAACCTTAGCAGGATCAACGATACCTGCTTCGAACATATCAACATACTTCTCGTTTAATGCATCGTATCCATAACCATTCTCTTTATTCTTAATTGTCTCAAGAATTACACTTCCGTCAACTCCTGCATTAGCAGCAATCTGACGAACAGGCTCTTCCAAAGCGCGAAGAATAATAGATACACCGGTCTTAACATCGCCTTCTGTCTCGCTGAGAAGCTTTGCAACAACAGGAATAGCATTTACATAAGCTGTTCCGCCGCCAGGAACCATGCCTTCTTCTACTGCAGCCTTTGTTGCAGCGAGAGCATCCTCAATACGAAGCTTCTTCTCTTTCATTTCTGTCTCAGTAGCGGCACCGACTTTAATTACAGCAACACCGCCTGACAACTTAGCCAATCTCTCCTGAAGCTTCTCTTTGTCAAAAGTAGAAGTTGTCTGCTCAGCCTGTAACTTAATCTGTGAAGCACGAGCTTTAATATCATCAGAGTTTCCGGCACCGTCTACGATAATTGTATTATCCTTAGTAACTTTAACCTGGTGAGCTTTACCAAGCTGATCCAAAGTAGCCTCCTTAAGCTCAAGACCCAAATCACTTGTAATCACCTGACCGCCTGTAAGAATAGCGATATCCTCAAGCATAGCCTTACGTCTGTCACCAAATCCCGGAGCCTTAACAGCAATACATGTGAATGTTCCTCTTAACTTATTAAGAATAAGTGTTGCAAGAGCATCACCTTCAATATCTTCTGCAATTATAAGAAGCTTCTTACCTGACTGAGCGATTGGCTCAAGAACAGGAAGAATGTCCTGGATATTGCTGATCTTCTTATCTGTAATAAGGATGTATGGATCATCAAGAACAGCTTCCATCTTATCCATATCAGTACACATATATGATGAGAGATAACCCTTATCAAACTGCATACCTTCAACAACTTCAAGCTCAGTAGCCATGGACTTACTTTCCTCAACAGTGATAACACCGTCACTTGTAACCTTCTCCATTGCCTCAGAAATAAGCTGACCGATATATACATCACCTGCAGATACAGCAGCTACACGAGCGATATCCTTTGAATTCTCAACCTTCTTAGCATTCTTAAGAATCTCTTCAACTGCAGCATCTACTGCCATAGAAATACCTTTACGTAAGATAATAGGATTTGCTCCGGCAGCAAGGTTCTTCATACCTTCGCGGATAATAGCCTGAGCAAGAAGAGTAGCAGTTGTAGTTCCGTCACCGGCAACATCATTTGTTTTTGAAGCAACTTCCTTAACAAGCTGACCCCCTGCGTTTTCAAAAGGACTTTCGAGCTCAATTTCCTTTGCAATAGTAACACCATCATTAGTAATGAGAGGAGCACCGTACTTCTTATCAAGAACTACGTTTCTGCCTTTTGGTCCTAAAGTTACCTTAACAGTATTTGCAACCTTATTAACGCCAATCTCAAGAGACTTTCTGGCGTCCTCAGCGTACTTAATATCTTTAGCCATTTTACATTCCTCCGTTACTCTACTATAGCAAGGATATCTTCCTGCTTAACAATAATAAATTCTTCTCCGTCAAGTTTAACGTTAGTTCCGGCATAATCTCTGATTAATACCTTCTGACCTACCTTAACTTCCATAACTACGTTATTACCATCAATAACTCCACCAGGTCCTACTGCAATGATTTCAGCAATCTGTGGTTTCTCCTGTGCACTGGACGTAAGAACGATTCCGCTCTTTGTCGTCTCTTCGGCCTGGAGCTTCTTAATAACAACCTTATCTCCTAAAGGTTTAATAGTCATAATTCTGACCTCCTTTAAATAATTACTGATTATATCGTTAGCACTCGAAACTATTGAGTGCTAACAAATTAATTATAAGCAAGATTCAGTTGTTGTCAATATTAAAAATCAAAAAAAGTCAAAATTACCTAATGTGCTCTTTTCACAGTAATAACATAATATAGAATCAAAAGTGACGTCATCAGACTCAGGTATGATATAAGATTTGATAATGTCCTGTTTTTTGCCTCTTTAACGATTATATTCTCATTTGAATTTACAACTTTCTTTATTTCATGACTCTTTTCTTTAGTTGTATCCATATTTATACGCATATTTTTATTTGGTGTTATTATCTCCTTTCTGTCATTTTCCGGTGTGCTGATTTCATATATAAAACTTAATTCCAAATAGCACGCCTCTGAGTCAATATTGAAAGTTCTGTAGAATGTTGATTCATCCCAGTAAATCCAATTAGAATCAATGTTTTCATTTTCTTTATCGAAAATAGCATTTATACCGTAAGTTCCGATACCGTAGGAACTTAAATCTAATATATAACTATTGTTATCCCATACCAATCTTCCCTGATTATCCGGCTTTCCCTGAGCAATCAGAAAGTCACCGTAATCTGTTATGCCGTTACCGTCATTTCTTGTCGGAGCATATTTCCAAACGTTGAAAATAGGTTTCTCTTCTTCAAAGTCACCTACTGTATATACAGTTAATGACATATTGTTATTGCAAGTATTAATGCTCAATAATATCGAAAACGACAGTATCAGATTTACTATTTCAGACAGCAAGCAATTCATTTTGCTCCTTATCATATCTGTAGATATCAAATGAAAGAACATCATCACTGGTAATAAGGTTTTCGTTGAGATTAATTGAAGTCAACTGTTCCTTAAGTCTTTCAGGACATTCAGATATATTTTCGGAAATAATAAGACATTCATGAACCGATGAAGGAATTATGTAATAACCTTCGGGAAAAAGAGAACAAATTTTATTCATAACCGAATCACAAAGAATTCCGCAGGCACCGTACATTGTCTCTTTACTTGTTAATTCAAACAAAGTATTTCTGTCATTTATTTCTATTTCTTTCAGCAGATTAATTTCCTTATCGCCTGAGAAATGACATGAGACATCTCTTAAAATGAATTTATCCGGATTAAGATTATCTATCGCTGTTTTAAGCAGTTCATCAAATGATATATTCCATAAACTCTGTATTTCTCTTGAAACCTTAACGCAGGAAGGACCATATTTGAATACTGACTGCGGTATCTCTATGATAAGAAGCACTGCCATATCATTAATGATTTTATAATCAAAGTTCTTCAGAAGCTCCGAATAGTATCTTGAGTTAACGACTATAGGTCTTAAGTAACTTTTTACAAACTCATAATTATCAATCTTAAATTTTAAAAGTTCCTCCTCGACGGCTTTGGCGTCTTTTCCCTCAAGATAGTCTTTATAATATGGTTCTATATCTTTGACTAAACTCATAATGATATCATCTGTTACTTCTTCAGTGCCTTCCTCATAGTAATTTTCCATGTAAAAAACAGGGGCCACGTTCTGTCCTTTAAGTCGGATACAGATACCGTGAACCCTTTTACTGTTCTTTATGGTGTTGTACACATCAATCCTGGCTTCTTCAAACCCTTCAGGAAGGAAGGATCTGAGCCGTTGCGATACAACGGATGTAAATTCTTCAATTGTCATAATATTTCTCCTTAATTAGATTTTTTTACAATAAGAACATAAAAAACGGTTAAATACCTCCTTTCGCAAACCGCATCGAAAATAAAAATACGCAAAAGAAAAGCACCCGAATATAAATTCGAGTGCTCACACCAATTGCAATTATAATATAGCACACTTTTGTGTGTCTCACAAGTCTCAAATGTATCAAATTTAAGCTGTAACAATTTTATTTGCTGCTTCGAGAGAATGACGTTCTACTGCTTCCTGACGCATCTTATACTTCAATATTTTACCTGCGGCATTCATCGGAAACTCACTTACAAAATCAACGTAACGAGGTACCTTGTGTTTAGCCATATGAGTAAGAACGTAATCCTTGATTTCTTCTTCAGAAGATTCCTCGCCCGGTTTAAGAATAATTGCAGCAAGAATCTCTTCTCCGTAGTCCTTATCAGGTACACCGATTACCTGAACATCGGATACCTTCGGATGAGTATATATAAAATCCTCTATTTCTTTAGGATAAATATTCTCTCCTCCGCGGATGATCATGTCCTTAATACGTCCGGTTATCTTATAATAACCGTCAGGTGTTCTTCTTGCTAAGTCACCCGTATGGAGCCAACCGTTCGAATCAATTGCTGCAGCAGTAGCCTCAGGCATTTTGTAGTAGCCCTTCATAATATTGTAGCCTCTTGCTACAAACTCGCCGTCAGTATCATCAGGTAAATCCTTGCCTGTCTCAGGATCAACAATCTTACATTCAACGCCGAATATAGCCTGACCTACAGTGTTAACTCTCTTATCTATCGAATCGGTAGTCTTGCTCATTGTCGTTGCAGGAGAAGCTTCTGTCTGACCGTATGTAATACAAATCTCAGGCATATGCATCTTCTCAATAACATCTTCCATAGTCTTAATCGGACAAGGTGAGCCGGCCATAATACCTGTTCTCATATGTGAGAAATCTGTATTTGGAAAATCCTTATGACCAAGCATAGCTATAAACATTGTCGGTACACCGTGGAAACAGGTAATCTTTTCTCTGTTAATGCAATCAAGTCCCTTTCTCGGTGAGAATGCAGTAATAGGAGACATTGTAGTTCCGTGAGTCATTGATGCAGTCATTGCAAGTACCATACCAAAGCAATGGAACATAGGTACCTGTATCATCATTCTGTCGGCAGTTGATAAATCAAGACAATCACCGATAGCCTTACCGTTATTGACTACATTATAGTGAGTAAGCATTACACCCTTAGGGAAACCGGTTGTACCCGATGTGTACTGCATATTACAGATATCATCCTTATTAATGGTTCTTCTTACCTTCTCAACTTCACTTATTGCTACTTTAGATGAAAGACTTATTGCTTCATCCCATGTATAACATCCCGGTTGCTTAGAATCAATGGTAATAATATTTTTGAGATAAGGTAATCTTGCAAAATTCAGATTGCCCGGCTCTGATGATTTCAATTCAGGACATATCTCATTAATTATCGATACATAATCAGAATCCTTACAACCGTCAATCATAACAAGCGTATGAGTATCTGATTGACGTAATAAATACTCTGCTTCATGAATTTTATAAGCAGTATTAACCGATACAAGAACCGCACCTATTTTTGTTGCAGCCCAGAACGTAATATACCACTGAGGAACATTAGTTGCCCATATTGCAACGTGATCACCTTTTTTTACACCCATTGCAAGAAGACTTCTTGCAAATGTATCAACGTCATCTCTGAACTCAGGATAAGTTCTTGTGTAATCTAATTCTGTATATCTGAAAGCATATTGATTTGGAAAGGACTCACATACACGGTCAAGAACATCCGGGAATGTCCAGTTTATAAGAGTCTCTTTAGGCCAGATATAATTGCCTTCACCTCTGGCATCGGTCTGGAGACAATGCTTGTGTGTAGTTTTATATTGAGCCATGTAACCTGCAAACTGAGGAACGGCTATGCCGGCATCATCAAGTTCCTGCATCCAACGATACACCCATTCAAGTGATACGTAACCGATATAATTAATTGAAGTTAAAGCATTAAACATCTCGGTGAGCGGTAAATCTCCCGAACCCATTAATCTGTAATGAACCTTATTATCATCCCCCATTACAGAATCTTTTACATGAGTATATTTAATATAATCGCCTAAGTTATCAACAGTTATCTCCGGTGCTTCATTAAAGAATCTGTAAGGATGGTGCATATCCCAAAGTGCAGCTATCTTACGGCTGTTAACACGATCAAGTAAACGACGTAATCTTAATGTATCGGCATACACGCCGTTTGTCTCAACAAGAAGTGTAACATTGTACTCTTCTGCTATAGGAATAAGTCTTAAAAGATTATTATAGACAACGTCATCATCTACATCACCTGATGGTGCAGGATTTTTATCTCCGAGCACACGAATATAACTTGCATTTAATTTATTGGCAAGCTTAGCATACTGAGTAATCTCATCAATTGCAACATCTATAGTATCAGGATTATTAATAGGTTCACCTGAAGAAAGACAAGGAATCTCAAGCTTTAAGGATTTTAACTTAGCTACCGTAGAAGGAAGCTGTTCTGAAGTAAAAGGAAGAGCCATATAAGATTTAATATTGTTACCCAAACCTCTTAATTCTATACCGTTAAAACCAAAGTCACTTGCCATAGAATATATCTCGGACCAAGTAAAATCAGGACACGCTAATGTAGAAAATGAAATTTTCATAAAGACCTCACTTAATCATATTGTCTTATAATTGTACTTTTAATAAATATTTAGTCAAGAAAAAAACAGTAAGAAATGTTTACCTTTTACGTACCTTTTCCGCATAAACATGATATTAGTGTTATTTTTCACTTAGCTATATCATCAGAACCGAAATCGGGTCTTTTGTTCTGTAAGTTTGTATACAGTAATTTCTTACTGACTTTAATATCACGATAGAATTTAGACCTGCTGTTAAAGAAGAAAGTACTGATAACTTCAGGACTCTCATTTAAGTAGTATCTTAAAAATAATATCTGTGAATGCGGTGAAGGCAGAACTAAAATTTCTGAAAGAATCTGATATGAAGTTTCCCTTAAGTAATACAGTCGAACAATATCCTTCTTCAGTTCTTTGATGAATTTGTCATACCCTTCCGAGAAATCAATATACGCTGAATTCATATCGGAATCATGTTGAAATCTTACACCAAACGAAGAAGTTGCCACAGGAGAGAAATCTTTTACATAATCGTCATGCAATTTATCAAGGTTAGAAGTGATTTCCTTAACTAATTGAAGTTTCTGCTCAAGCATTGTATTTGAATAGTATATATCATCTTTTAATGTTTCAAGTCTACGTTCTAAATAATCATAATTCATATTGTTAATCCTTTCATCTAAATTAGTTTTATTTTTTAATTTAAGAAGTCAAACAAATGTTTGACTAATGCTTGAAAAAAGGATAGAATTGAATTAAATAAAAAATATGTTCGGAGGTTTACGCAATATGGATTCTACTAAAACAAAAAAAGGAATTAATACAATTGAACGCGTTTATAATTATGTTTGTACATATATCCATGAAAACGGTATGGCACCATCCGTCAGAGACATCTGCGTCGGTGTAGGTCTGAAGTCGACATCTTCAGTTCATGTTTATCTAAAAAAACTTGACGAGATGGGAAAAATAGAATACAGACCTGGCCTTCGCCGTGCTATTATTATCAAAAATTTCCAAAGTTCTTTAGACAGCAATGATGATATCTTTAACGTTTCGGTTGATTCTTCCGCTGATGTAATCAAATTAAATTGCATTGGCAAGATAACTGCGGGAGAACCAATCTATGCACATGAGGATACAAACGATTCCTTTTTTGTTAATAAATCTATTATTGGAAGTTCCGATGCTTTCATGCTAAAGGTAAGAGGTACAAGTATGATTAATGCCCATATTCTGGATGGTGATTACATAATTGTGCGTAAACAGAATACTTGTAATGATGGTGATATAATTGCTGCTCTCATTGGAGATGAAGCTACAGTAAAGAGATTCGGCCATAAGGACGGCGTACCATATCTCTTCCCTGAAAATGATTTATACTCACCAATACCATTCAATACTGAGGAATGTAAAATTCTCGGTAAAGTAGTAGGATTGCATAGATATTCAATTCAATAATATCGATGCGTAAAAATGTAATACAACTATTTTTAATATAACAACATTATTATTTTTTTCAATAGTTTTTATATAAGTTAATTATTTTATACTTTTATTTTTATTTAAAGAGCACAACATTATAGTAAAAGATGGGGCTGTCTCAAAAGTGATTAATTCACAGAGAGGCAGGCCCCGTTTATTATACCTTTCTATATTCAAGCCAGAGACAACAAGAATCACTGAAAACCCTGTTTTCAGTCAATGTAAAGTGACTCAAATGACCAATTTCAGTGAATGAGGGTGCCAAACAGACAAGATTCATTGAAAAAACCGTTTTCAGTCACACCTTGCGAAATTGTTGTTTCCAACTGTAAATTCCGCAAGAATTAACGTTTTTTCTTCAAATTTTATGGACACACCTTGCGGAATTGCAGTGTGTTGGAGGCGCTCGCCGAGAACAAATTGCGTTAGAA
>JAZLGO010000039.1:0-46748 GCA_045616305.1 Saccharofermentans sp.
CAAAAAATCGGTACGATAAAATATCATACCGATTTTTAAATTCTTAAATTAAATTACTCAGATACGAGCAACACCGCTGTCACGAGCAGCCTGAGCTACAGCAGCAGCAACTGCCTTACCTACGCGTGGATCAAATGCATCCGGGAGAATATATTCAGCATTAAGTTCCTCATCAGATACGATACCGGCGATAGCGTTTGCAGCAGCAATCTTCATCTCATCGTTAATATCAGATGCACGAACATCCAAAGCACCACGGAAAATTCCAGGGAATGCAAGAACATTATTAACCTGGTTAGGGAAATCTGAACGACCTGTAGCCATTACAGCAACACCGGCCTTCTTAGCCTCATCAGGAAGAATCTCCGGAGTAGGATTTGCACAAGCAAATACGATAGGATCCTTAGCCATCGTAGCTACCATATCAGCTGTAAGAACGCCTGGAGCAGAAACACCGATAAAAACATCAGCACCAACAATAACATCCTTCAATGAACCCTTCTTCATCTTCTGATTCGTTATTGCAGCAATTTCTTCCTTAGCAGCATTAAGCTTCTCTCTTCCCTGATAAATAGCACCGGTTCTGTCACAAAGAACAACATCCTTAAGGCCTCTTGAAATAAGAAGCTTTGTAATAGCTGTAGCAGCAGGGCCTGCACCGTTAACTACAACAGAAATATCCTCAATCTTCTTGCCGACAAGCTTCAAAGCATTTGTAAGACCTGCCAGAGTGATAACAGCGGTACCATGCTGATCATCATGGAATATCGGAATATCAACCTCAGGATCTTCCTTAAGTCTCTTCTCAATTTCAAAACAACGAGGAGCTGAAATATCCTCAAGATTTACTCCACCGAATGAACCTGCGAGAAGCTTAACTGTATTAACAATTGTATCAACGTCCTTAGAACGAATGCAAAGTGGGAATGCATCAACATCACCAAATGCCTTAAATAATGCACACTTACCTTCCATAACAGGCATACCTGCCTCAGGTCCGATATCACCTAAACCAAGAACAGCAGTACCGTCAGTAACAACAGCAACAAGATTAGAACGTCTTGTATATTTATATGACAAATCAACATCCTTAGAAATCTCAAGACACGGCTCAGCAACACCAGGTGTGTAAGCTAAAGATAATTCTTCCTTTGTACCTACAGGTGCTCTGGCAATTACTTCAATCTTACCCTGCCATTCAGTATGCTTCTTTATAGCTTCCTGCTTAACATCCATAATTAAATCCTCCAAATATATAAAACAATATATGTTATTAACCAACGAAATAATAATAATAAAATCGTTATTAAAAAACAATATGTTATGAAAACAAAAATAACGATAAAAAACGATAATCAAGTGAAAATAATCAAAAAACAGACTATATGAAAATCACATAATCTGTTTATTCTTAATAACCTGAGCAAATGTATCATTAATCATACAATGCTTTAATCCCATATACCTGCCCAATGCCAAAGTAAAAAAGGATATGGCAAAAGCCAACAAAGAATATGCTAATGAAGGATTTAAGGCAGTATCTTGTAACAATTCAATTATGAAATTAACTGCAACAAAAGACAAACCTATAATCAAAACACCGGAAATATACTCAATATAGTTGCCTCGAACATGTTTAAAACCGGTTACAAGTGCATCACCGAGATTTTTATCTCCGGAAACATAATAAGTAACTGACATCATCAGCCCCGGCAAAATAAGGATAAATACAAAGAACAGATACTCAAACATAATAATGGTAGGTACAATAAGAACAAGTATCCAGAACAGTAAAAACAACAACCTGAAAATCATAGTACTCATCTTAATCGGTTTACACTCAGGCAAAAATGAAGATACCTTCTTAATCAGCTCTTCTTGTGATAATTTCCCTTCCGTAGAATCAACAAGAGACCTTACGGTAATTGAGAAAGCCGGCATCTCCGTAATTGCGAACTTACGTGAATTTAATCTGAAATCTCGTATAAAAATCGAGCTGTATATAATTACTCCCATAATCATAACGGCAATAACAAGAATACTGTAAGTCAAGTACACTAGATTTCCGCTTGTAAGAGGAATATCTGTAAAACTGATAAACGGATAATTCTCAGGATTGTTAGCTACACGATCCAAAAAATTAAAAAAAGCATCAAAATCGGAATCACCGATAGGTGCGAAGTATAAAGATAATTCGAAACATAAAAGAACAAGAAATAGAACTCTTGCGCCCCATTTCCTGTTTAAATCATCAATTCTATATGCTTCATAGAAACTGTGTGAAAGCAAGATAAGTACCTCTTACTTCTTCTCGCCGTTACGAACAGCTAAAGCTTCCTTTGCTTTCTCTCTGATTGCATTAAGTTCTTCTAATGTCATAATTAAATCCTCCTTGATGAACATTTTATTCACTCGTTAAATTTTGCCCAATATTCCGAGAAAAATCAAGTGGTAAAATTTTATATATTTATACATTTGTTAAATAACCCCGATGAAACATGAATTTTTATTGTCATAATACTAAAAAAAATCTTTTAAAAGCTTCAGCCGTTTATGGTAGAATTGTTTTAGTTTATAAATATTTATTTTATAGAGTTGTAGAGGTATGTATGACTGTATTTCAAGTAAATCCTGACCTTTTGTGTCTTATTCCGCCGGAGAAACATTCCGTAGAGGACATTACAAAAATTTTGGAAGCTCACCCAGAGATAAAATTTGTATCTTTAGCAGGCATTGATCTTGCCGGAAATGATACTGATGAGAGAATTCCTATAAAAGACTTTCATGATAATATTCGTAATTATCTTGACGGTGAAGCTATACAAACAGATGGCTCTTCAGTTGTACTTCCGGGTATTGCAACTCTTAATGACGGAAAGGTAGATTTGGTTCCTGATCCAAACGTAGTATGGTATATCGACTATAACTACGAACATATAGATCCGGCTACCGGACTTCCTACCGGAACACTTCGTATACCATCTTTTCTCTATCATAACGGAGAACCTGTATGTTCCAGATCTGTTCTGAAGAGAAGTGCTGATTATTTTGAATCAAAATTGACAGCAATATTTAATGAACACCCTGAATTATGCGAGGAATACGGCTTTACACTTGATGAATTAAGTCAGATTAATCTAATAGTTGCTACAGAACTTGAATTTTGGGTTAACTCCCCTGATGAGAAAATATCTTCTCAAAAACTTACAATTTCTCAGGAACTTAAGGAACAGTATTGGAAGCGTACTAAGGGTGTAGTGAGAACTGCTCTTGAACAGGTAATTCTTGTTTTGGATTTATACGGTTTTAACCCTGAAATGGGACATAAAGAAGTCGGCGGTGTTAAACCTCATATTTCTAATTCCGGTGATTTCCATGGTATCATGGAACAGCTTGAAGTTGACTGGAAATATTCAGATGCTTTACAGGGAGCCGACTATGAGTTAATCGCAAGAATTCTTATCAAAGAGATTTTCAGATTGCACGGTCTTGAGGTAAGCTTTAATGCCAAACCTATCAAGGGTGTGGCCGGTTCAGGTGAACATACACACGTTAATGCTGTTGCTCACTTAAAGAACGGAAAGAAGGTTAACCTCTTCTCACCTAAAAATATGGATGAAGATTACCTTTCAATAATCGGATGGGGTTCTCTTATGGGTATTATGAAGAATTACAATCTGATTAATCCTTTTGTTTCTGCTACAATAGACGCTTTTAACAGATTACAGCCGGGATTCGAAGCACCTACGCACGCTGTTGCTTCAATCGGAAAGGATGTAATGACTCCTTCACGTAACAGAACGGTTCTTCTCGGACTTATAAGAAATCTTTCAAGCAAACATGCTACAAGATTCGAATTGCGTTCCCCGAATCCGCATACAAATACTTACCTTTGCCTGTCTGCCATTTATCAGTGTATGCTTGACGGAATTGCTTATGCAGTTAATTCCGGCAGAAGTTCAAAGGAACTCGAAGCTGAGTTTACAAAGCCTTTCGGTACAAAGGGTGAGTATCTTGAGACAAATCGTCTTTACAGATGTGAGGAAGATATTTTTGAATCATTGACTGAGGATCAGAGAAATTTCAAGTTTGGTACTCCTCCTACTACAGTGTATGATTCACTTAAGAATTTCATTTCAAATGCTTCAGTAAGTGAGATATTATGTGCAGGTGACGTATTCAGCGACAAACTTTTAAGATCTTATTCCTGTGCTATGCTTGATATGTGGCAGATGGAACTCGTAGAAAGAATTATTCCTTCGAATATATCTGTTATTCGTAACTATACCAAATTACATGACATCGATAATTCCTATGATTCTTCAATTTGGCAGGAAATTCAGAGAATTAAAATTACTCTTGCCAAAAACACTGACGAGAACTACTCGGTATTCGGTTCAATTAAGAGTGCTATCGAAAGCAAGAATCTTAACGAGATAAGCAAACTTCAAATCAGAATGAATCTGCTTATGAATGAGTTGGCATCACTTTATAAGGAATACAGCGATAATCAGATTTAATTAATTGATATATAAAATTTACAACCCGGTTCTCATAATTGAAAATCGGGTTGTTTTTATTTTCGAAAATATAAATTAATCAACTTAAGCCATGTAGTGGAACCAAGATGAACCAACAACTGAACTGAGCAAATTATCAATCTCCTTATGCATAATACCTTTGACTATAACAGCACATGCGCTGGAATCATCAAGCACAGTCTCAGTCTCATAATCACGGAAAGCATCTTTGATGCTGTCAACATTACTCGGAGCAGCTTTTACTATAATATCTGTTACAATTTCCTCATAAGGTAGAATTACCTCATCACTATCACATATGTACCACTTCTTAACATGCGCATCACGCTTCTCATGAAGTGCGGCATCCAAAACATCACCTACCACAGCGGAAGCTGTAGGAAGCTTACCTGCTCCCTGTCCGTAGAACATTGACTCTCCTAAAGCATTACCCTCAACCAGAATAGCATTAAATACATCATCCACCGAAGCAATGAGCTGTTTCTTTGAGACAATATGCGGAGCAACAAAACAAGCAGGTTTCTGATACATCGGATGAGTATAAATTGCAAGAAGCTTAAGACTGCAACCGAGTTTCTCAGCAAACTCTATATCATCAAGTGTAACAGCAGATATTCCGACTGTATTAATTGCTCCCGGTGCTACATACTCACCGCCTAAAGAAATAGTAGAAAGAATTGAAAGCTTACGCTGAGCATCAATACCCTCAACATCAGCAGTAGGATTAGCCTCTGCATAGCCGTTTGCCTGAGCCTGTCTCAAAGCCTCATCATATGATAAACCTTTAGAACGCATATTTGAAAGAATATAATTGGTTGTACCGTTTACTATACCCGCAATTCTCATTATCTGATTTGCAGCAAGGCATCTGTGCAAAGGTCTTATTATTGGTATACCACCACCTACAGCAGCCTCAAATAAATATCCGCAAGAATTCTCATCAGCCAATTGCATTAACTCAACGCCATGAGTACTTACCAATTCTTTATTTGAAGTAACAACACTCTTTCCTGCTGATAAAGCACGTTTGGTATAATCGTAAGCAATCTTTGCTCCGCCGATAGTCTCAACTACAATAGATACCTCTTCATCACCAAAAACGGTATCAGCATCATGAACAATTTTATCTGCAAAAGGACTTTCAGGAAAATCTCTGATATCCAAAATATACTTTACTTCAAGTTCCTCACCGAGATGCTCCTTAATTTTATCCTTATTCATCTCGATTACTTCAGCTACGCCGGAGCCAACTACTCCAAAACCGATAATAGCTATTTTCTTCATTTATCTTTCCTCCAGATTAATCTCTGCTTAATACATTACAATTACGAACACCCGGCAATTTATTAATATCATTTACTATATCCTCAATTGAGCCAAGCATTGACTGTGTCTCGAGTGATATTGATATATCAGCAAGACCGTTAACCGGTATGTTTTGATTAATAGTTAAGATATTCGCCTTTGAATCTGCAATAATATTCAAAATCAACGACAAAATACCCTGAAAGTTCTCAACTGCAAGAAGAAGTGTCACTTTCTTACCGTTCATAGTCTCATAGAACGGCAATACAGAATCCTTATATTTATAGTAAGCACTTCTCGATAAACCTGTCTTACGAACAGCCTCGTTAATTGAAGCAGATTCACCGGTATTAATTCTTTGCTTAACCTCCATCACCTTAATAAAAACTTCCGGAAGTACTTTTTTATCAACAAGATAATATTCAATTTCCGAATCATTTCTATCCATATAAGGTAATAACCTCAAATAACAAACTAGCAACAATTGTCCATGATACGTGTACAATTGTTTACAGTACGTAGAATATTAACACGATTCCACTAATTTTGCAACCATTGAACGAAGTGCTTTTCCTCTGTGACTGATTTGATGTTTCTGTTCAGGATTCATCTGAGCAGTAGTCATATTATATTCCGGAACGTAAAAAATCGGATCATAACCAAAACCATTCTCACCCTGAGGTACCTCGTGCAAGACTCCGTCGCATTGTTCTCTTACCGTAAAACTTGATCCGTCAGGTCTTACTACCGCTATTGCACACACAAAATGAGCTGTTCTTTCATTCTCAGGAACATCCTTAAGCATCTCAAAAATCTTCTTGAACTTCTCCTCATATGTTGAATCTTCACCGCAAAATCTTGCCGAATAAATTCCGGGAGCACCGTTTAAAGCATCAATGCACAAACCTGAATCATCAGCCATAACATAATCATTAACAAGACTATGAACCGTTCTCGCCTTAATAAGAGCATTTCCTTCAAAAGAATCAGCATCTTCTATTATTTCAGGATTAATACCCAAAGATTTCATGGATACAGCATCAAAATCAGTACCCTTTAATATCTCGTTTATTTCACGAACTTTATCCTGATTCCCGGTTGCAATTACAATACGCATAAATTAACCTCATTATACAGTTCTATATCAAATTTATACCAATCTCCAGGCTTTAGGATAAAGATTCTTTATGCTTCCGTCAGAAGTAATCTTTCCCAAGCCAAGATTAAAACCATCAACTGAAATAACCACATAGCCTTTTTTCAGAAGCTGCGGAAATTCCGTTCTGTCAACAATTACAGTTTCACCCTTAAGATATCTGATAACTCGCTCATCACCACGGCTGAAATTGATTTTCACCTCATCCTTAAGTTCGCTGTTATCAATCGTAAGAATAAATGAATGTGAAGGAGTAAAAATTCGTTCGGTTGTAGTACATTTAATTTCGCCCGGATACAAACCCAATTTAACTACCTTAAGTCCGTTAAAAGTCTCTTCGGGAACAGGTAAAACATGAATTTTATCCTTGTGCAAAATAAGATTACCTTCAATCATTTTTTGATATTTACCATAACAATCCTTTTTTATTATCGTACGATAAAACTCAAGAAGCAAATCACGAGATCTGCCAAAACTGTAATTATCATTTCTCTTACGTCTGTTTATATAAGGAGCAGAATATTCTCTCTCTCCTTCTTGTATCTCCCCCTTGCGTAAATGTACACAAAAATGTCCATCTCCTTCGGATAGATGCGGCCACACTCTCATGGCACCTGAAGCGCCGGACTCTTCACCTAAGTGAGTAATGCCGTTTATGTCCTCATCATGAGGAATGATTGTCATATTAGGATGCCTTACAATAAAATCAGCAATCCCCTTCTCATTCTCACCTTCGCAAAAGGTACAGGTAGAATAAACAAGTTCCCCGCCCGGCTTCAAAACAGCATATGCTGAATCAAGAATAGTCTGTTGTATAGGCATACAACTGTCAGGACCGAATTTGTCCCAGCTGCTTATAGCCTGAAAATCTCTTCGGAACATTCCTTCGCCTGAACATGGTGCATCAACAAGTACTTTATCAAAAAAACATGGTAGCTTATCAGCTATATTTTCGGGAGTCTCATTAAGAATTACAGCATTACTTATGCCCATTCTCTCTATATTACGGAGCAAAGCCTTGGCCCTGTCCTCATTAATCTCATTAGCAACAAGAATTCCCTCACCTTTTAAATCCTCTGCTATTCTGCAGGATTTTCCTCCCGGAGCAGCACATAAATCCAAAACAAAATCACCCCGTTTGGTTGCTAAAACCTGTCCCGGAAGCATCGCTGATGGCTCCTGAGGATAATAAACGCCGGCATGATAATAAGAATCCTTTCCCGATGCCTCCATGTCAGTATAATATCCACTCTCACACCACTGAACCGGTTTCACCGAATTCTCGCCTAAAGCTTTCAATATTTTCTCATCCATATCACGATTAACCTTTAAGCGATTCATACGAATTCCTTTTAAAGGCTTCTCGTCAAAGCTTTTATAGAATGCTTCAATCTCCTCAGCAGGCATCTTCAACCTGCCGAAATACTCATTCATTCGATTGACAAATCTTTCGGGTAAATTCATAATTCAAGAAATCTGCAACAAGAATAAGCCAGCTTCTTGATAACATCAGTATCAAAAGGAGATGGTAAATCTGCAGCCTCCAACAATTTTTTAAATGTATCAGTACCACCCAACTCACATAACTGATTATATTTAATCATTGCCTCTTTAAAATCCTGTTGAGACTCATCCCACAAAGAAAGAGCAACAATATGTGATAAACAGTAATCAATATAGTAAAACGGTGAAGTAAAGATATGGTCCTTCTTCATCCAAGCACAACCCTGTTCATGAAACGGATGATTGTCATAATTAATACCGGGCTGATATTTATTCTCGAGTTCTTTCCATACATTATTACGTTCATCAGGAGTAAGCTCAGGATTATCATATATAATATGCTGGAATTCATCAACCATACATCCGTAAGAAATAAACAACATTGCATTAGTCATATGAAGCTGACAATATTTATCTGCCTCAGTCCCATAAAACATATCCATAAATCTATAAGAAAGAAATTCCATAGCAGTAGAATGAATTTCACATGTTTCCAAAGTAGGAGATGTACATTCCATAAACGGAGACACCTCTGCACTCTTAACGGCAGCATAGGCATGACCGCCTTCATGTACAATAGTTGATACATCATCAGCTGTTCCGTTTCCGTTCATAAAAATAAAAGGAATTGCATAATCATCCAAGTACATGCAATAACCACCCGTAGATTTATTACGTCTTGAAATCAAGTCCGTAAAACCATGCTGTGACAGCACATCAAAAAAGCTCGGAGTAGTCTCGAAAATTTTGGCAAAAAACTCACCGGAAACCTTATTATAATTCTCTAATTTAATTTGCGGTCTCGGATTACCATTCTTAAACAAACAAGGTTGATCATAGAACATCAACTTATCCAAATCTAAATGCTTTGCTTGATTCTTACGAATCTGAACACTTATAGGTACGATATATTTTACGACATTATCACGAAACTTCTTTACATCATCGGCATTATAATCATACCTCTCCATACGAACGTAACCAAGCTCCGTAAAATTTTTAAAACCGAGCTTATGCGCAATTTCCGTTCTTACTTTTACCAATTTATCGAAAATGTCACCATAAGTATCTTTACGTCCCATATAATACTCATCCAATTTATGAAACGCTTCAATTCTGGTCTTACGATTGGTAGACTCCAAATACGGCTCAAGCATACTAAGATTTAATATCTCACCGTTAAATTCTATTTCTGCTTCAGACTGGAGCTGTGCATAATCATTTTCAAGATTAGATTCATTAACTATATCATCAACAACAGCGCTGCTGATTTGCTTTTTTGAATTCTCAGCTTTAAGGAAAATCATATCTCCGAAGCATGCTCTTAACTCACCAGAACAAGGGCAATTAAGCATTACAGACATAACACCTGAAGCCATTTCCTCAACCTTAGCAGATATTTCCTCAAAACACTCAAGTTCATCGCTGTAGAACTCATTGGAGGTATCAAGGTCATGTAAAATATTACAAAGTTCAAACTGAGTAAAAATATGACTTAAATTCTTCTCATACTCAAACAAAACTTCCTTTGCAACTTCAACATCTTTGGTAGTCATGAGCTTAAGTCTGAGAGACTTTACCAAAGCCATAAAAGCATCAATATCCGGTCTCTCATACTTAATGTCTGTAAAATCAGGCATTGAATTAATACTACGTTCCATGCAAAACCTCTGACTTCTGTTACATTCTTTCAACTACATCAATTCCGACAAGAGCCAAGCCTGACTTAATCGTATCACATACGGCTTCACACAAAGCCAATCTTGCGCACTTCAATTCATCGGTATCGGCACCGAGAATACTGGAATTATTGTAAAATCTGTTATAAGAACGCGCAATAAGAGATACCTGACGCATAATCATAAACGGCTCATTATTATTTGCTGCCTTAATTATTGCATCCTTAAAATCACCCAAAGCTCTTATCAACAAATATTCATCATCATTAGTTAACAAGTTAAGACACTCCAAAGAAGGTTCCAAGCCCTGTTCTTTTGCCTTACGCAAAATAGAACGCGTACGTGCATAAGAATAAATAAGATAAGGAGCAGTGTCGCCCTCAAAATCGAGCATATCCTCCCAGGAGAAGACAATATCCTTCTCACGTCCGGACTTAACATAAGTATAGATTACAGCACCGAGACCGACCTTCTCAGAAATCATATCAATCTCTTCATCACTCATCTCAACGCCGCGTTGTTTACAGTTATTAGTAATAATCTCCTTTGTCTTTGCAACTGATTCGTCAATTAACTCTTCAAGCAAAACAATATTTCCATCTCTTGTAGAAAACTTCATATTATTCTTAAACTTAACTAAACCAAATCCTACATGTTCACATTTGTCAGCATAGTCAAAACCTGCTTTTTTGAGTACTGCAAAAACTTGTTTAAAATGTAAAGCCTGTGGAATACCTACCACATATATGTTTTTATCAAACTTATAATTCTCATATCTATACATTGCAGCAGCTAAATCACGAGTTGCATAAATAGTAGTTCCATTACTCTTAAGAATAATACATGGTGGATATCCATACTCTTCAAGGTCTACTACCTGAGCACCTTCACTCTCAACGAGAAGTTTTTTCTCTTTAAGCATATTTACAACATCATCACTCATCTTTGCATAATATGCTTCACCATTATAGTTATCGAAAGTCAATCCCATCCTGTCATAAAGCTTATTGAAAACTACAAGAGACATATCCCTAAATTTTTCCCATAAAGCAACTTCATCAGGACAACCATCTTCAAGTTTTTTAAAATTATCCCTTGCGGCTATCGTTAATTCTGGATCATTCTTTTCTTCCTCATGAAATTTTACATAAATTCTCAGGAGCTCATCAATAGGGCTTTCATTTAACTTCTGTTCATCACCCCAAAGTCTGTAAGCCGTAATAAGCTTACCGAACTGAGTTCCGTAATCACCAAGATGATTCATTCTGACAACTTTATAACCAAGTTTGGTATAAATCTGAGCAAGTGAATTACCGATAATAGTTGTAAATGCATGACCTACATGGAAAGGTTTTGCAATATTCGGAGAAGAATATTCAACAATTATTGTTTTGCCTTCACCGATATTATCCTCACCATATCTGTCACCTTGATTAATAATTGTACCGAGAGTATCTTTGGCAAATACACCCCTGTCAATATAAAAGTTAACATAAGGACCTACGTTTACGGCTTTATCAAGCCACTTAACCGACTCAAAAGCAGAATCAGATGCTATGTCAGTTGCAATCATCTGCGGTGCCTTATGCATAGTTTTTGCCAATATAAAGCAAGGAAATGCAAAATCGCCCATATCTGATTGCGGCGGTATCTCAATTAACTTAAATACATTATCAAAATCCAAACCGGTAATACCTGAAAGAACCTGTGCTATCTCAGATTTATAATCCATAATGACCTCCAAGTCAAACAATATAAATTCAATTATATCAACAATTGCGTCTGTTATATTAACATAAATAAGTAGTGATTTCACTAAAAATACAACTGAATGATTTTGTGGTATTATATAATAGTTTGAAAATACGTACGTTTGATATGCACTAGGAGATATAAATGAATTTACCTATAATAATCGGCAGCATAATTCTTTTTGTAACGGTATATTTTCTTTTACGCTGTTTACCGCTAAAGGACAAACTTCTTGGCAAAGATCGCGGAAAGAAATTCGTTCAGGGAAGTAATGTAAATGTCGGTAAACCTACCGGTGTCGGAATATATTTCATGTCTTCTTTTCTGCTTTTTGCGTTATTATTCAGTCTCAATTCAATCGGTTATTTATTAATTATCCCTGTAATAGCCATAGAAATGCTCAGCGGTTATTTTGATGACATATCTGCTGCACCGTGGGGAGAATATATAAAGGGATTTCTTGATTTTATTATTTCTGCAATAGCAGCTTTGGTTTTTGTTTTTAACTTTGATACTGAAATTATTTTGGTTTATTCAGGCAATTCATTTGAATTAAATCCGATAATTTACTTTGTCTTGGCTTTTATTTTAATGATTGTTTCTATTAACGCAACCAACGCAACCGATGGCGTTGACGGGTTGTCAGGAACTCTTTCTGTACTTACAACAGCTTCATTCATGCTGATTGCTCACTTAAGAGGCACTCTTACTGCTTTAGGCTTTGTTTGGGGATTGTTCTTTATTATCGTTCTTATTGCTTACATTATTTTTAATCATTATCCGAGCAAAATGCTTATGGGAGACGCAGGTTCACGCGCAATAGGTATTTTTATTGCTTTGTATGCTATGCTTCTCAAAATACCGTTTATGTACTTAATTATAGGACTTCCTTTTCTTCTTGACGGCGGAATCAGTATTTTAAAAATTACTATCGGAAGAATAACCGACAAAGTATTTCATAAGAAGATTTTAATATTAAAAAATATAAGAACCCCGCTTCACGATCATCTCAAAAAGGAAATGAAATTCTCAGCTCCTAAAACTATGATAATTATCTCAATTGCGGCATTAATAATTGATACATTGGCAATATCAATACTCTTTGCTGTCAAATAAAACTCTGTAAGCGTATATATATTTTTTATACAAAAAGTGGGATTGCATTAATCACATATCCCACATCCTATTTGTTTATACATATAGCTATTATCGGAACAAATACTTATCACAGAAAATCATCAAATGAACCGATTCCGCTATCTTCAGGAAGAAATTCCTGCTTAAATTCCTCATCTTTATCAGTAACTTCACCTGTACCGGTAAAATCGTCATCAGGTTCATTAACGTCAGACGACGCATCTTCTTCATTATACAAAGAAGCAAAGAAATCATCATCTGAGAGATCTGTGATTTCAGCCTCTGTCTCTTCAGAAGTTAAGATAGCATCCGTTTCAACTTCTGCTTCAAGAGTCTCAACAACTTCTTCAGCAACAGCATCATTATCCTCTTCTTTGCTGTCCTTCTTAATCAACAAATCTACAACAGCTCTCTTCTGCATACGACGACGTTCTTCCCTAGCCTCTATAACAGCATTTTTTGCGTCTTCAATTTGCTGACGTTCATGCATTTCCTGCTCAAGAATTTTCTTACGATCGCCTGTAGCTGTTGAAGAAGCAACTTCTCGTAAGGCTTCAACACTTTGTGGTGTTGATACAGCTTTACCCATAATCTCTCTCATTTTACGCTTGCTCTCTTCCTGCTCACGTTCAGCTTCTTCAGCAACCTGATTACCGAGAGACTGTATTTCCTCAATACCGTTAGGAACAGCCTTCAACTTACCGTCTTCAGATACAACAACCTCATGTTTTCTGTTAATCACAATATCAGATACACCAAAGCTGTCAAAATCCGAAGCAGCTTCAAGAATCTCATTTATATTCGGTACTTTAACAGAAGACACAAACTTATAGCGCTTACCGTCACTTTTTTCAGTTTCAACTTTTGAGGAAACATTATTTGATTTTCCAGCATTCAAATTTGAATATTTTGCCTTTTTATTCTTTGCCATAATCTTCCTCACACTATTTTAACAACAACAAACCTAACAACAACAACACTAGTATAACAATAATTGAATATAAAGCAATCATTGTATACTTATTTACATATCTGAATTTACTCGAATCCAGCTTATCATCAACTTCGCTTGCCTGCTTAGAAGCACCGACAGAGTCAGCAATTGCCTCTCGTTCAGTCGGCACCTGAACAGGTGCATTACTTGCAGAATCAACAATTATTTGTCTTGCGCGCTTAACATCCGGAAGCATAATCTCTTGTAATTTCTTAAAACTGTCTTCAGTACGCGGAAATTCATCACAATCAGAAGGCAACTTATCTGCAGTTACAGAATTCGTATCCTCAAAATATAAAACACCAAACGAAGCATCGTCTGAATTATTTGAACTCCCTACTATAAATTCTGAAATAACATTATTTAAGGATTTCTCTGCTTCTTCACGACCGGCAGACAAAGTATTTGCCAATTTAACCATTACCGGTTTAATTAATCCTGAATTCTCATTATATACTGAATCCTGAACACCGTCTGTCATTAAACAAATCGCATGACAATCATCGGTAGTCATCTTTAATAATCTCATATAATCAGCCGCATGATTTGCAGTAACAAAATAAGTGTGGGAAGAATCCTCACCATTCTGCGGCATAGTAATAGGTACAACAGCTGAAGGCGTAACCTTACAAATAAGTCCGTCACCTATATGACCGACTAATACTCTTCTGTCCTTAACGGCACAAAAAAGCATTGTGCAAGACAAACGCTCCATAGAATCTAATTTATGTTCAGTCATCAAATCTGCAAAACCCACATGTAGGGAAGCCAAAATCAGACTCTTAACAGCCGCCTCACGATTCTCATTATATATCGCATCAAAATGTTCAGTAAGCAACTTTGTTATCGTATTTACAACGCACTCAGCTCCGAAACGTGCATGTGTATAATTTTTGCCGCCTGCACCGTCAGCAATACATACAACACTTACCCCATTCTCTGTTACAGCCTTTGAAGCATCTTCACAAGGAACACCTCTCTGCCTGTGTTTATTACCCATAAGCGTAACTACTGCTACACTAACCTTACTCATAACTTTTTCTCCAAATACAATTAATCATCAAGGAAATTAAAAAAGTCATCAACTCCTACTGACTCGCCTTCCGGTTCGGTAGAGATATTATACAAAGCATCAACACTCATACCCGAAGAAACAACAGAAGATGATGAAGAACCCAAAAATTCAAAAAGACGACCAAATTCAGCTGTACCGACAGAAATAGGCTCCGGTCGTTTCTTAGAAAGTCTCTTGAGACAATCATAATCAGCAGAATCACCTACACCTATATTAAACACAACGAGTTTGTCATCGTCTTCCAATTCGTTACAGGCTTTTATCGCAAGTTCCATATTAGTCAGAGCATTAGGTCCCTGAGGAGCACCATCAGTAATAACAACCAACCATGGCTGATAATACTTAATACCTAATTCCTTGTAACCGGCTTTACGTGCATTCAATATCTCAAGTGCAGTCAATATTCCCTCACCGATAGGTGTCATTGTTGTGCCTGCTGAAATTTCAGGTAAAGATTTATCCTTTCCGAGTTTTCCGAAAGGCATTACTATTTCAACAGAAGCACCGAAAGTAACTATAGCTATATCGGTAGCAGAACGAGTATCATCATTTGCCTTTATTGATGTAACGAAATTTTGTAAACCTGAATTCAACAACTTAATCGGATTACCCATCATTGAACCTGATGTATCCAAACAAAAACAAATCGGCAACCTGCGTTTTGTACTATTACTGAATTCAGAACTGTTAAATGTATCAGGCATTCTAATTTCCCTCCATTTATAACTTTCTATTTTCTACCGAAAATACCAAAGAAATTATCTCTTCCGCCTTTATCTGCATCTTTCTTCTTGGCATTTTCCTGCTGATTATTACGATTTACAGAAGAATATCTCTTATTAGAAGCAACAGAAGAAAACGGATTATTATCATTACCAGAAGGATTGCCTGTAGGATATATTACGGCATCAAATATACTCTTCTTGGTATTAATTGATCTTGAACTCTTAACAGAATTATCAGGTTCAGCTTCATTAGTCCGATGATATTCCATACACGGAAAAACATCATAAGCATTCTCATCATTAAAGGAATGGTTAACCAATTCATTCTTATATTGGACAACTGCCTCATACCAATAAACAGCTTCATAGCTTTTACCAAGCTTAAATGTATTATAAAGCATTATTCTGAGATATTCAGGTAAATACTGCCATATGTAATCATATCCGCCCTTAGGAATATGTTCATTATTACTGTTATCTAAAGAATACGGGAAAGATTTGGTTAGAATCTCCTCATTCAATGTTTCCTTACCATTACGAGTTGCATAAGGATGTAAACCGCAAAACAGCATGGAGAAAACCAACATTGCAATTGAATAATCTTCATGATGGAGTTGTCTCAAAAAAGTACTGAAATTCTGCCCCCACAATTCCGATATGGTAAATTCCTCCGTACCAACCGGACAAGGCATATTATCAACCTGAATACTGTCCATATCGATAAGATACACAGAAGTTGAAGAGAACAATAATGCGTTCTTCATCTGTATATCACCAGCGATAATATCATGCATATGAAGAAATAAATACTTCTCGATTACATTAATAAGAGTATCAACTATGTCAATTCTTTTCCAATTAGGGAAATTATTTACCATTGCATCAGGACCGTCAAATACATTACCTAATGTCTGGCCTTTTCCCATCATCATGGTATAACCTACCGGAACACCTTTAAAGAATATCAAATCCAACGGCCAACAAATACCTACACTCTTAATCCCCATTTCAACCATTCGCATCAATTTACGCCATCTTAACGGAGTAATCATTCCTCGATGGTATATCTTTGCAACAATTGACGGATTATCAGTCAAAAAAACCATGCCTTCTGCACCGGCGCTAATCTGTTTCTCGAGGCGAATCGGCTTTTGACTTCCGGTAAATACAACATCCCCGATATTACAAAATAAATTAGTATCCAAAAACTCGGTACGAGAAGCCAACGGACTTAAATCCGGTTCCTTGCATTCATTAAGACAATCAGTCAAAGAATCATACATTACTATATGATCATGATACAAAAGACATATCTTACAAGGAATGTTTAAATTCATTTCACGAATTCTCTTCATAAGAATTGACTTAGGTGTCAGAATAAGGCAAGTATTCTCTAATTTACTTATCGCATCAGCCAGTTCATCTGACTTGGTAACATTAATCTCATTAAGTCTGTGCTCATTTAATATTGACATACAAAAATATCTCATTGCATTTGCAAACACCAAATCCTTATCATCAGCTTGATGCAAAACACAATAATGATATAATTTGAAAGTTTTTGAAACATAAATCTGCTGATTACTCTCATTAATCAATGCAACAAACTCTCTGAACAAAGTAGTTCCAGCGAATTCTGAAATCAAAGAATAATCTACAACTAAAGAATCAAATTGTGCCAACTCGACAATATTCATAATCACCACAAACGCCTAATATTTACCAATGCTATTTTATATTAATATGAAAAAACTGGCAACACACAGAACAAAAAAACTCAAGTAAATTGCTTGATTAAATCCTCAAAAGTTTCTTTTCTTCTGATTAAAACAGGATTTCCGTCTGAACTAATCATTACCTCTGCAGGTCTTAATCTCATATTATAATTAGAAGACATGGAATAACCATAAGCACCAGCATCAAGAACTGCTATAATATCGTCCTTACAGATAATCGGAAGTTCTCTTTCCTTCGCAATAATGTCACCTGTCTCACAAATATTACCGACTATATTAACTTTCTCCTTTTTATCTGACGGCAATACAACTTTATTGTCTCTGATAACTTCAATATCATGCCATGAATCATATAAAACCGGACGCATAAGAACATTCATTCCAATATCGGTACCAACATACTTTTTGTCAGCATTAGACTTAACCGAATAAACTTTTCCCAAAAGAATTCCGCTTTCACAAGGAACATAACGACCGGGTTCAGTTTTAAACAAAGGAGTATAGCCTACCTTATCAACAAATTCATCCAATAATTCTGTCAACTTAAGTGTCAATGAAGCAAAATCAAAAGCCGCTTCTCCGTTAAGCTTATGATAAGGCACCCCAAAACCACCGCCGAAATCAATAAAGTCAAGTCTGTCAAAGCGCTCAGCAAAATGCAAAATATTACGGCAAGAACTCAAAAATGCCTCAGGATCCATGAACAATGACCCTACATGTTGATTTATACCGATAATCTTCAAATCATATTTACGTGCAACTGACAATGCTTCATCCAAATCTTCAGAAGCTATAGCAAATTTGGTGTTTTTTCCTGCTGTAACAACCTTCTCATGATGACCTGCGCCTACACCCGGATTTATACGAATTGCACATTTTCCACCCGGATTAAGCTGACCGTAAAGTTCTAATTGAGCTATACTGTCAAGACTTGTAAGAATTGAGTTATCAATAGCAAAACGCAACTCTTCTTTACTTACATTATTAGGTACATAAAAAATCCTGTCATTCGGGAAACCTGCCATCTGTAAGAGCTTGATTTCACCATCTGACATAGCGTCACAGTTCAGACCTTCTTCTAAAGCAATTTTTAAAATCTGAAGATTAGAATTTGCCTTTATCGAATAATTACACGTAAAAGGATACTTTGTAACTATATTAGCAACAGTTCTCATACTGTTACGTAAAATATTCTCATTATATACATATAGCGGTGAACCGTACTCACTTAAAAGTTTTTCCGGTACGGCATTACCAAAAAAGTCACTGTAATTAATATATGAATCCATAACGTCCTCCCTAATAACACAATCATTATATACAAAAATTTAAACTATTCAATTCCCACAAGATGCATTAAATATTTTGCATTGGATTTATATGACGTTCCCGATAAAAGTTTATAATCGAAAACTATGCCGTCATCAGTATATTTTTCAGCAAAATGATAATAATCAATATTACTCATGGTTTTCTTAGCTTCATCACACATAGCATAATCATGAGTTGTCATCATACCGCAGACATTCATCTTAGATAAATTACGCAAAACAACTAAAGCACCTTCCGTTCTGTCCAATGAATTGGTTCCCCTGAATATCTCATCTATAAGAAACAGTAATTTGTTATTCTCATTTAGAGCCTTACTTGCCTTTATAATCAGTGATATTTTATCCAATTCAGCTTTAAATGTACTAATCCCTTCATCAAGATTATCAGCTATTCGCATCGAAGACATTATTCGCATTCTGCTTAAAACCAATTTATCAGCAGGAACTTTTGCCCCCATATACGCCAAAAGAGAAATCGTACCGACAGTTCTTATTAAAGTTGTTTTACCTGACATATTAGAACCTGTAATAACTACAATATTACTGTCAATACTTATACTGTTTGAGATAACATCTTCAGGCTTAATAAGCGGATGATAAATATTATCCCCTTTAAAACAGGCAGAACCATTAACAAATTCAGGAGTCGTAACATTTTTGCTTACTATTTCAACCAAAGATACAGACATTACAGACTCTAATTCAGCAAGCTTATCCATTCCTTCACTTACTTTGCTGCCGTATTTACTCTCCCAAACAACCAACTTACTGCAAAGTAAAACATCCAAAGGAAAAATCATATTAATAAACAAATCTGATATAGGTTGCGCTCTCAGTGCCACCAAATTGGCAATTTTATTAATCCTTATCAAGGACTCGGAATATTTTTCCTTCTTGAAAATATTAACCATATCACTGCTAAAATCAGAAAACTCTATTTTCGAAAATAAATCAATCAAAACTGATACAGAGCGCATGGTAGAAGTCATTCCGTTAAAGACAACAGTAAATTGAGCAAGATTAATAAACCAAATAAACAAATTTAATACTATAATCAAAGCCGTACAGATTTTTGCAACAACAGGACTAATAAAAAACAATATTAACGGTAAAATCCACAAAAAAGCCAAATAACAAACCTTGTTTGAAGGAAGCTTAGCCTTCTCAATATCATTTTTTATATCTGCCGGTGTACTTTTAACCTCTTTGCGCATTGCAAGAGCCTGATATTCCTGCAAAAATACCGGGTTTAAAGCAAATTCTGCTGCGGCTTTCTGACGTTTAATTATATCTTCATCAGATCTCTCCTTTACAGGAGCGTACAAAAGCTCATCAGCAAACATCCTGCGACCGTAATCAGATTCTGAAATATTATACAAAGCGAAAAGAGACTTCTTTCCAAACAAATCAAGGTCATTACAATAATCATGGTTTGAAATAAAGAACTCATGTCCATCATCCTCAACCGAAGTAAAATCACCGTTTATTCTGTCGATATAACGATTGTTTACAGAAAACTGATACTCAAAATCCTTAAGTCTGCGCTTAACATCCGAATGCTTCTTACAAGCAACGATAAACAGCAACACAAAAATGACACTTGCAAAAACAGCAGGTATCGTAAAATAATCATTTATAAACAGAACAAAAAATGTAACAGCTGACAAAAAGAAAAAAAGTCTGGTAAAACTCAATCGCATACCTTTTGCAGACAAATCCTGTATTTTTTTCTTTAACTCTACAGCTCTGTTTTCATAAAAAGAGCGTTCAAATGTCATAAATCAGCCTCAAGTTTTCTCTGAAGCTTCCGCTTCTTTTTTTGCTAAGCGTTTCTCACTACGGATTCTCGCCCTTTCTTCCTTCTTCTTGAGTTGTTTTGCTGCTTCAAGCTGTTTCTTTGTTCTTCTCTTAGGAATAACAAAATCCAAAACCTCTCCAATACTGTCATGTATTGTAAGTCTGGCCTGTAAATCAAGATATGTTGAACTTTTATTTATAATAACAATATTACCGTGCTTGATAAATTGAACAAAAGTCGCAGCCGGATAAACAGTAAGTGAAGTTCCGCCGATAATAAGTAAATCGCACTTCTTCAAGGCCTTTATTGCTGCGTCAACTTTATCATGCTCAAGATTTTCTTCATATAAAGTAACATTCGGCTTAACAACTCCACCGCATCTATCGCAATAAGGAACTCCGCTTGATTGTAAAACATAATTAATATCAAAATGCTTTCCGCATTGCATACAAAAATTTTTACAAACAGAACCATGAAGTTCAATTGTATTTCTGCTTCCTGCCAACTGATGCAAATTATCAATATTCTGAGTAATTATTGCTTTCAATTTACCCTGTCGTTCAAGCCTTGCCAGAGCCTTATGAGCTTTATTCGGAAGAGCTCCCGGATAACAAAGTTTACGCTTATAGAAATCGTAAAACTCTTCCGGATGTTCAAGAAAAAAGGAATGTGACACTACATCAACGGCGCGATATTTCAATCCGCTCGCCTGGTTAAAAATACCTTCACCGCTTCTGAAGTCAGGAATACCACTTTCGGTAGACACACCGGCACCGCCTAAGAATACAATATTCTCAGACTTATCAATAAGCTCTTTTAACTGATTAAGCTTATTTTCTCTGGCACCTTCATATCTGTCTTGTCTGGTTTCCACTAATAAATCCCCCAAAAATTAATCCATTAAATCGCCGACTTCATGACCTTCAAAACCACTTGCAGCACCGAACATCTCTTTACCGAGTACACGCTTCTCATCACGTTCACGTTCTACTATTGTACTTAACGCCTTACGAACACGATCAGGATTCTTAACATTTCTTATCTCAAATGTAGGAGATGTCTGATCTGCAGTATTCAGATAGATAGAACCTACTCTGAATATTTTCTGAAACAAAGTTCTTCTGATACTGATATCCAAAATACGATACAAGAGAATCTCTTCTTCCTTTGTATTAAACAAACCACTGCGACAATAGAATCTGTTTTGGTCAAAACTGTAAACAGTAAATGATATAGGCATACCTAAATATCTTTTACGATCTTTCCACAAAATCTCATCGTCTTCAACTAATTCTGATAATCTGTCTGTTTTAGCCATAATATCCACTCCTTATTAAAATCATATTTTATTGTAATTATAAACTTTTAAGTGAAGAAACTCTATACATATAACACCATATAAGTAAATTGTTGTTGAATTTTAACATAAGTTTTACATAAAAAACTTTTTGTTTATGTATTTCCACAAGGTAATTAATTAAGTTCGGTGTTTCTGTCCTCATCATAGCAGTAATAAACATCAAACAAATTTGAATAATCTCTTGTTCTCATTAACGAAGCATTTATAAGATTTCTGTCATAATAAAGATAATTATCACCGTAAATATAGTATGGATTGGCTCCGACTCCCATAAATATCCTGAAGCCGAGACTCTTTAAGTAATTTGCTCTGTCATCTGTACCTTTAATATAGTTTCCGCCCGGATAAACAATAATATGAACTTCTCCCAACAAAGAACCAATCTGAGTAATCCATTTCTGTATATCACCCTGAATCGTTTCCATATCTGAATCAGCAGCATTAATGTTGCCGTATGTTGAGGAAGCAAACTTCCATCCTGTATCAATAAGAACCGCAGCAATGTTCTTAACCGTAGTTCTGTTTACTTCTATTTCTTCAGCCGATAGATCTATTGGAGCAAAACCATTAGATGTAAGAGCCAGATTTCTGTCATCCAACTCATCCTCATCAACAACATAACCAAAGCAAGCCTCATATCCGCACAAAGATATTACACCCTTGGCACCGTTATATGAGAAATCAGGATGTTTCTCAATAAATTCATCAAGAATACCGATAGCTTCAGCCTTTCTGCTAACAACATTGTTTCCGAGTGAATCTGTATATTCACCGCAAATCTGATTTTGATCATTTAATATCAGTCTGCTGCAACAACCTGAGGAAATATTGTGTACACTGTAATCCAAAGCTTCTATAACCAGAACAACAGGCTTCTTACCGACAGGAACAACGAGCGACTGTTCAACCAGATAACCCGTATTGGATAAATCCGCCAAGCTTTCAGCATCAACAAGAACATAATCATTCTGATAGAGCTGTTCAAGAATTTTCTCAAACTCGGAAGTAGTAAGAAACAAATCCTCGTTTGTCTCAACATGTGCAACTCCGAAAGCCACTTCGTTGTCAGCTATAAGCTGTCTTATACATAAAACCTGTACTGTTCCGTAATACTCCGCTGTCTCACATGTATGTGATGTTGCTTCAAGCAAATCCGAATTTATTCTCTGGTCATCAGGAAAAATAACTGCTAAATCAGAAAACAATTCCTCTGCAGAATAATATTGAAATCTGTCAAGCATGTGCTCACCCTCATCTATCATAGGCTGATGCATTATTTCTTTGATATCATTAACACGGGAGAGTGAAAAATCCAAAACAAATCCGCTGGCACTGTCTGCTACAGCCTGATATGCTTGAACAGACTTCACATAATCTCCATTGTTATAGTAAGCCTCTGCAATCTCACAATTTCCTTGTGACTTTTCAATAGAATCGAGTTCAGCAAACAACGGATTTACGAGATAAGTAAGATTGTCAACCAATAGCATCTGATTAAAAATAAAAACTGCATCCGGTTTCTCCAGTTTGCCGAGAATAAAATCTTCACACAACTTATTCATCCATCCGCCGACAAAATAAGATACAATCTCATGCATCTCACTCAGGAAAGTAATATCTTTTGAATTAAGCTCATATCTTTCCGACAACATCGTGGCTGTAAGCTGATTAAATTGCTCTTCAACTATCGCTTCCATTTCAGTCATAGTTGCAGCATCTTTTTTTATCTGTTCGCTATCATCATCAGGATTGGCCTCGAGTACGTTCTCCTGAAGATTACGATACATCTGTAATGCATCATCATACCTTCCCTCAGTCATTGCCAGTTTGAACGAAGGAATTACACTTACAGACTTCTCGTTACTTCTGTTGACATAAATCATTACGCCTATAGAGGAAATAAATATAACTGCAGACAAGAATAATATTAAAACATCAAATATTGAATGTTTTGTATTCTCATGTCTGTGTATATCATCGAATGAATATCTGTCCATTTATAGTTAATCCAATCCGTCAATTGTTAACTGCCTGCTTTCGAAAGCATCCTCTTTAAGATAATAGCCTGTTGCAGGTATTCTTCTTACCCTGTAATACTCAGGATCGTTCAGACCTTCCTTCTCCAGAAAATTTATGCTTATCATCTCTGACCCCTTCTTAGATACAAGAAGTTGAACACCCTGCGTTGTTCTTGTAGACTTCAAAGGTACCAATGACGACTTAAATACAATAGCCTTCTTAAGATTACTTCTTGCTACCATATCATATTCTTTATCCTCTTCAAGAAGAATAAACGATACAGCCGGTGACAAAGACGAGAATGCATTAATAAGCTTCTTACGATTCTGCTTTGTCTCATATACATTAAGCGGGAACAAAGCAACCTTGCCGTTTGCAAAACCAATCATAAGATTACCTTTAAAATCCGAAGTTATCTCCATATGAACTATCTGTTCATTTGCTTCAAGCCCAAGTTCATTCGTAAGATAATAACCGTAATCCGAAGGCTTTGTCTCATTAAAATCATAAGTTTTTGATTTGTAAACATTACCGAGATTGGAGAAAAACAAAATCTCACTCTTATTACTGCACTCAATATCAAGGAAAATCTCATCGTCATCTTTAACTTTGAGTTCACCTGCACTTCTCAAAGACACAAGTGTATGTTTCTTAAGATAGCCATGCTTCGAAAGCATAACTCTGACACGATAATCAGCAATCTCCACAGACGGTTCATAAGTATTAACATTTTCCTGTTCTATGAGTTTGCTCTTACGTTCCTGTGAATACTTTTTAATGACAGTTTTAAGCTTCTCAATAATTAAATTGTCAACTCTCTTCGGCTTATCAAGGATATCGATAATGTCATTAATCTCTTCAATAAGCTTTGTCTTCTCCTCAAGTCTCTTCATAATATACTGTTTATTTATATTACGAAGTTTAATCTCAGCAACATATTCAGCTTGAATCTCATCAATACCAAAACCCTTAATCAAATTCGGTACAACATCTTCTTCAAGTTCAGTATTACGGATAATAGCTATGGCCTTATCAATATCAATAAGAATAGCAGCCAAACCTTCCAAAAGATGAAGCTTCTGTTTCTTCTTATCCAAATCAAATTTCAACTGTCTTACGACACAATTACGTCTCCAGTTAATCCATTCGTTAATAATACTGTATACACCGAGAACCTTAGGAGAACCGTTAATAAGAAGATTAAAATTACATGAGAAACTGTCTTCAAGCGGTGTATATCTGTACAATTTTGCCATAAGAGCCTCATGATCGGTACCTCGCTTACAATCAATTGCAAGCTTAAGTCCGCCTTTATCAGTCTCATCTCTTACATCACTGATTTCTTTAAGTTTTCCCGCTTTAACATTCTCTATAATCTTCTCAATGATAATATCTATACTTGTTGTATAAGGAATTTGAGTAATCTCGATAATATTACTGCTCTTATCCACACTGTAATTACTTCTGATTGCAACAGAGCCTTTACCTGTCTCATAAATCTGGCGCATTTGTTCCTTATTGTAAACAATGTTGCCTCCGCCGATAAAATCAGGCGCTGGCATAATATCAAGTATATCTGCTTGCGGATCCTTAATAAGTGCAATAGTTGCATTACATACTTCTTCCAAGTTAAATGAACAAACATTTGAAGCCATACCTACGGCAATACCCTGATTACTGTTTACAAGAACAGACGGAAATGTTGCAGGAAGAAGAACCGGTTCTTTCATAGAGCCGTCATAATTATCTATCATATCAACGGCATCCTTATCAATACCGTCAAATAATTCCTCACACAGCTTCTCAAGCTTAACCTCAGTATATCGAGGAGCAGCAAACTGCATATCACGAGAATAATGCTTACCAAAGTTACCCTTGGAATCTACATATGGATGCAAAAGAGCCTCATGGTCCCTTGCCAGTCGTACCATAGTCTCATAAATTGCCATATCACCGTGAGGATTGAGCTTCATCGTTGCACCGACAACATTAGAAGACTTAGTTCTTCTTCCGTTGATTAAACCCATCTTATACATTGTATATAAAAGCTTTCTGTGGGAAGGCTTAAAACCGTCTATTTCCGGAATAGCACGAGAAACAATAACACTCATTGCATACGGCATATAGTTCATCTCAAGTGTATCAGTTATCTTCTGCTCAACTGCAGGCATATCCGGAATATTATTTATCTCTTTTTTATTCTTTTTATCAGCCATAACAAACCTCGTGAATTAAACTATATCGAGCATATCGAGATATAGATGTCCGTCTTCTTCTATATGTTGCTTTCTTCCGGCCAAATTGTCACCAAGCAACAAATCAAAAACATCTGCCATCTTCTGTGCCTCATCAGGACAAACCCTGATTAATCGTCTAGTCTTAGGATTCATTGTAGTTTCCCACATCATATCAGAGGTATTCTCACCCAGACCTTTCGAGCGCTGAATATTAAGACAGCTGTTGTCATACTTAGAAAGAATCTCTGCCTTCTCTCTCTCATCAAAGGCAAACATCGTCTTCTCTCCTTCTTTTTTATTCTTTGGAGTATACGTAATCTCGAAAAGCGGTGACTCAGCAATATAAACATAGCCTTTCTCTATAAGTGTAGGCATCAGTCTGTAAATCATAGCAAGAATAAGAGTTCTTATCTGGAAACCGTCGACATCGGCATCGGTACAAATGACAATCTTATTCCAACGAAGCAAATCAAGATTAAATGCACTCATGTCTTTGCCATGACGATTAGGTATCTCAATACCGCAACCTAATACTTTAACTAAGTCTGTGATAATCTCACTTTTAAATATTGTTCCTAAATCAGCCTTAAGACAGTTAAGAATCTTACCTCTAACTGGCATAGCAGCCTGGAATTCAGCATCACGGCCAGTTTTAACAGAACCTAACGCAGAATCACCCTCTACGATATATAATTCTCTAATATTTACATCTTTAGATCTACAATCAACAAACTTTTTAATTCTATTATTAAGATCAATCTTATCCTGAAACACCTTTCTTACATTTATCTTTGTTTTTTCAGCATTCTCTCTCGCGTGCTTATTAATAAGAACCTGATCTACTACCTTATCAGCCAAAGCCTTATTCTCAATAAACCATATCTCGAGTTCTTTCTTGATAAGTTCTGTCATGAAATCCTGAACAAATTTATTATTAATAGCCTTCTTTGTCTGATTCTCATAAGAAGTCTGTGTTGAGAACGTGTTGGATACAATAATCAAAGAATCCTGCACATCCTGGAAAGTAATCTTACTCTCGCCTGCTTTATATTTATCTCTTGCCTTAATCTGCTTATCGACTTCGGATAAAAAAGCTGCTCTTACAGCCTTATCAGGAGAACCGCCATGTTCAAGAAAACTTGAATTATGGAAATATTCAATTACATTTATTTCATTATTGAAGCAAAAAGCCACTTCAGCATTTACACTGTAAATCGGTCTGTCATCGGCATCTCTGCCCTTACCGCTTCCTGAGAATGAATAAGCCTCGGTAAATCCCTTCATCTGTGATAACTCATCAACGTATCCCTTTATTCCTTCAGGATAAACATAAGTAATCTCTTCACCTGTCTCCTCATCAACGATGGTGAATTCAATACCGGAATTAATTACAGACTGTCGTTTAACTATATCTTTTATTCTTTCTATAGGAACATTTACATCAGTAAAAACCTCTGAATCCGGCTTCCACCTTTGTATTGTACCGGTACGCTTAAATCTGTAAGGCTCCTTTTGAAGTTCGCCCTTAACTTCACCCTTCTCGAAGTCAAGATGATACTTATATCCGTCTCTGAAAACAGTAACCTCAAAAAATTCAGAAGCATACTGAGTTGCACAGGCACCGAGGCCGTTAAGTCCCAAAGAGAAAGTATAATCACCTGCGCTGTTATTATCATATTTACCGCCGGCATAAAGCTCACAATAAACAAGCTCCCAGTTATATCTGTTTTCCTTGGTATTAAAATCAAGAGGAATGCCTCTTCCGAAGTCCTCTACCTGTAATGAACCGTCTTTAAACTTAGTTATAACTATTTTCTTACCGTAACCTTCTCTGGCTTCATCTATTGAATTAGATAAAATCTCAAAAAAGGAATGTACACAACCGTCAAGATTATCAGAACCAAAAATAACTCCCGGACGTTTTCTTACACGATCAGGACCTTTTAAAGAAGTAATACTCTCGTTACCATATGATGACTTAGCAGTCATATTCCCTCCAAAAGAAATAAATTATTAACATATCGAAGTGTATTATAACATAACAGACCGGACAATAATTACTCTTCCCACAGTGCTATAATATGTCTTTGCTTTTTAAATATCTTGTAAATCTCAACACACAAATCAATAAGGACAAAAAAGAACAAACTGAATACGGTAACAGACGTAATTGCCTGATTCAAATTAATTATTGACTGCGCTGAAAGCATAGGAATCGGAAAATACATATGCTGAACAGTAATTATAAATACATAAATATAATCGTACAATCTAAGAGTTTTCTCTTCCATCATATAAATTAAAGGAATTATTAGGAAAACCAAAGAATAACTTCCGCCGCCGCCCGGTACCGTAATTGAAAGAACAACCAAAGCCATCAGCTTCTGCCATTTCTTAGGAAGAATTACTACTGCAGCAAGCATTAAAATCAACGGCAAATAAGTCAAAAGAAAATTACCAAAACCATTAACGCCTATAGAACCATCACCGAATATTCTCTGTAAAACATAGAATCCGCATTTTAATGTAGTACTTCCCGGAAAATAAATATCAACAGATTTTGAACCGCTGAACCAAAATACATTGGTCATCCATGATTTTAAACCTTCAATACCGCCGTAAAAAGCAAACAAAGGCACAACTACCGACAGAACACCGTAAATGATTGCTCTTACGGCTTCTTTGTAACGCTTTTTTAAGAGAAGCAACAAACCGAACACAGCAGGATAGAGCTTAATACCTGCAGATAAAGCTAACGCAACAATCGCAATCTCACGTTTAACCTTACTTTCGGAATCAATATAAAAAATGTAGATAAGAAGAAAGAGATACGCAAGAATCAGAATATTACCTCTTTCAACCATATATGTAAACGGCCAACATATTATTGAGAGAATTGCAAATGTAAATTTACGGCTTGAGCTGCCCTTTACTCTGTTGTTAATCACAAGCGCAATAACTGCAACTACTATCATAGTAAAGAAAACAAATGAGAAAATACTGTATAGACTTCTTGTCCAATAGAGTGAATGATTGCTTTCTTCGACTAAAAAAGATGATGAAAGAAATCTTCCGAAAATCGCATAAAACAAATTTGCCAAAGGCGGATATATAACATGACTTACGGTATAACATCTGATATCAAGCATGTGAGCATCACGGGCAGAATTGTAAAAATCCATAAATGTGTCATCACACAACTTAAATAATGAAAAACGATAAAAACCGTCACCCATAAATGCTGAATACAAAAAGAAAAGAGCAAAAGCAGAGAAACACAATACGGCATATATCAAAAAAACTCTATTCTCGCTCAAAACATATCTTAAGAAAGGACTTTTTAATTTCTTTCCTGATGTTTTACTCATAAATACCTCTATATAAAAAATCAACTGCATCTCAAAAAAAAAGAACCATCTACTGACGGTTCCGTATTTGGTGAGCCATGGGGGACTCGAACCTCCGACCCACAGCTTAGAAGGCTGTTGCTCTATCCAGCTGAGCTAATGACCCAAAAAGTGGAGCGGGTGATGGGAATCGAACCCACGTAATCAGCTTGGAAGGCTGAAGCTCTACCATTAAACTACACCCGCATGTAAGCTTGTTGTTTAAGCGCCTAGTTATAATACAACAAGCATTGTAAAATGTCCACACATTTTTTTAAATTTTTTCAAAATTTTCGAATCAAGCTACTTTTGTTGCCGATAGATAATCACCGGAAATATAGAAACCATCAACTGTTTTATACCAGTTGTTATCTGTCACAGCTACTACTACTACCTCCATATTGGTAGTGAGTGAGCCTACTATATCATAGTCAGTGCCGGGACCGTTTCTGACACGAAGGAAATTATCCGGAGTACAAATTGCATACTTTACAGTTTCTTCAATCGCATTCTCACCCCATGTTACCTGAACACTGCTTGACGGCAAAGGACCTGAATAGTCAGGAAGTGAAGTCACAGCTGCTGTCTCTGATACTGTAGGAATAGTGGTCGTCTCCTCAGTCTCGGTTACCTCGGCGTTATCGGTCTCCTTGGCTTTATTCTTATCCTCATCCTTCTTACCACACGCAACAAAGGAAAATAAAAATGTTGATGCCATTACAACAGAAACAAAAAATTTGAATTTCCTGTTCATTGGTTTTCCTCCAAAAAATCTAAATTCCACTATATTATCTCATAGTTTTCGAGAATAAAAAGAAAAATTTTCTTAAAATCAGATTTCTTTTTAATTATTATTTTCGAAAAGGAAATAAAAATTGATGTGGTCCTCCCATTTTCCATTGATATGCATGAATTCATGTTTTATTCCCTCTTCTTTGAAACCGACTCTTTTTATCAGCTTGATTGATCTTTCATTTTCGGGAAGTATGTACGCATCGACTCTGTGAATATAGTAGTATTCTGATAAAAAATCCATCACATACGGAACGGCCTTTGTCATAATGCCCTTTCCCTCTTCTTCCTTATCAAGGCTGTAGCCGATAATGCAGTTTCTCATTCCGCCGTATGCGAAATGAAAAAAAGATATCCTTCCTATTATGTGCTTGGGATTTCCTTTATATGTGATAAATAAAGGAAGAATATGATTTTTGTTAAAGTCCTTTACCTCTTCTGTAAGGAATTTCTTCTGAGTCGAGTATGTAAAATATTTATCATCATGTGTCTGAGAAAATCTGGCATGAAAATCCCTGTTACGTACATAATAATCAGTAACCTCGAAGGCGGCCTTAGAATTCAAGACAGCAAATCGCAATTCATCATTCTCAAAAGCCAACTCTTCAAATCTGTATTTCGGAGCAGGGACAATTCTCTCAGAGCGGGAATCTTCCATCTTCCAAGCCCTCAATTACTTCCTGCAAATCCATTTCAGCATAATCCTGAGCATGAATCACTGACTTAACATTTACTTTATCAACAGCTGATACGAGTCCCGGTGCAAGTAATCCTTTTACAGCCGAAGCAGGGTCATTGGGTGCCATCGGTCCTCCCAAATCAGTCCTGCACCAGCCCGGGTCGGTGAGAAAAGCTGCAATATCTTTCCCTTCAAACAACTTATTCAAATCCGCAGTCACCTTATCCAGACCTGCTTTACTAGCAGAATAAGGTCCCTGTTCAGGCTCATTATCAATTCCGGAAGTTGTATTTACAATTCGTCCGAAGCCTTTAGCCAGCATCCTGGGAGCAAGACTGTAACAAATCATCATAGGAGCTATTGTATTTACTCGAAAAGATAACTCATAATCTTCATATGTTGTATCGAAAACATCCGGTCTGTACGTAACCTGAATACCGGCATTATTGTAAACTATATCTATGTCATATTTTTCCAGTTCTTTTATAAACTCCTGCAAATCCTTCTTAATGCCCAAATCGCAGGATAAACTTACAGCTTTACCACCGTTTCTTCTGACCTTATCTTCGATATCAGATGTGTTATCTTTATTGCGACTCTGCAAGATCAAATTGCAACCTTTATCAGCCAATTCAACAGCAATCAGTCGACCAAGACCGCGACTCGCGCCGGTAACCAAAATCCATCTGTTTCTTATATCTATCATACAACGGCCTCCGTTAGCTTCAATATAATAATTAAGCTTTCTTACTCTTTCTATATCTGAAGAACAATATACCGAACAAAATCACAAATGCTATTCCGAGAGTTAGTACTACATTAAGAATAGACCAATATTCCATATCACCGGTAAAATAATCAGTTAAATAGTGATACTGAATATTATCCGGATAAGGTGTCGGAGTTGCTTCTACGGTTGGAACCAATACTTCTTCAGCTTTAAGAAATAAATCTACGAACATAAAAATAACCAAACCTTTATTTTATAAACACCTGAATTATACACAACGAGTGAAATTAATAAAAGCAAAATACAAAAATTGATAAAAAAAAACGATGTATTCACATCGTTTGGTGACTCATTGGAGGTTCGAACTCCAGGCCCCTTGATTAAAAGTCAAGTGCTCTACCGGCTGAGCTAATGAATCAAAATGGTGGGGCTGGTGGGACTTGAACCCACATGATTTATGGTCGGCAGATTTTGAGTCTGCTGCGTCTGCCATTCCGCCACAACCCCGTAGCGTTAAATATTATATTGAAGTGCATGTTATTTGTCAAACACTTTTTGAATAAAAAACGGGAATTTATAAGCAATTAAATAGTTTTATGAAATTAATAACTTAAACTCACTCTGTCTCTTCTACTGATAAATCTGTAAATTCATTAGGAGACTCAGTAGAATAATAATTACCGCCTACAAAAGCATAATCATACATATGCTTATCAAAACCAATAGAATTAAAATACAACATATCGGACGGCACCGTACCAAGTGCTACTCTTCTGTAAGCCTCGATAATTGCCCATTCACTGTCCAATGAACCTTTTCCGACAACATGATATTCATCGGTATCTTCATCATGAGTTACACAATGAAACTGTCCCGGTCTTGTCAAAATCTCAAAAAGAGACTTGCCGAATCTGCCGTCATTCACCCTGTTAATAACAGTACACGCTACAAGAATCTTGTCTTCAATATTATCTCCGCCGACAGATTCACACTCTACAACATCTCTGAAAAACTTATAGTCCTTAACACTTAATCCGACTGCAGCAGCCTTAACTTCAACATCGAAATAATATCTCTGATCATCTTCTACACTGTTCCACTGTCTTATGTAAACAACATCTTCATAATAATCAGAATCATTTTGCCGCTCACTTTTGACACTTATTAACCCCGATTGGAAAGACATCAATGTTGTCAAAACTATAAACGAGCTTATTGCTGATTTAATCACATTCTTATCCTTCCTTTCACGATTCTTACATAGCAATTATATTCGATGTAAAGTAAATATCAATAAAACTGATATAAAACACGCATATTTCCTACAAATAACGTTTTATTTTGCGTATTTTTTTGTTATAATAGCCAAGTATATTTAAGAGTTAATTATTTTTCACATTTAAATTTTATTTTTTCGGAGGTTTTTAATGAGCAACATTAACAACTTTTCTAAAGTTACACCTGAAATTCAAAAGCTCGCATCCTTATGTTCAGATGACAAAATTGACCCTGAACTTTATACCAAATATGATGTAAAGCGCGGATTAAGAGATCTCAACGGTAAAGGTGTACTTACAGGTCTGACTGAGATTTCCGAGATTGTATCTTCTAAGGTAGTTGACGGTCAGAGTGTTCCTTGCGACGGTGAACTCTATTACAGAGGATTTAACGTTAATGATTTGGTTAACGGCGCAGTAGCCGATAACAGATTCGGTTTTGAAGAGACAACTTTTCTTCTTTTATTCGGTAAATTACCTAATTCTGATGAATTAGAAGAATTCAATTCCATTCTTTCCGGATACAGAAATCTTCCTAAGAATTTTGTAAGAGACATTATACTCAAAAAACCATCTCCGGATCTTATGAATAACATAATGAGAAGCGTACTCAGTCTATGTGCTTATGACCAGTCCGCCAATGATATTTCAATACCAAACGTTTTAAGACAGTCACTTGAACTTATAGCTATATTTCCGCTTCTCGCCGTATACAGTTATCAGGCAAAAAATTACTATCTGGATAAAGGCAGTCTTTATATTCACAGACCGCAGCCTAATTTATCAACAGCAGAGAATATTCTGTATATCTTACGTCCTGATAATAAATACAGTGAACTCGAGGCAAGAATTCTTGATTTGGCATTAATTCTCCATGCCGAGCACGGCGGCGGTAACAATTCATCATTCACAACACACGTTGTTACAAGTTCAGGTACCGACACATATTCCTGCATGACTGCTGCACTTTCTTCCCTTAAGGGACCAAAACACGGCGGTGCAAATATTAAAGTTGTAAAAATGATGAATGAAATAAAAAAGAATGTCCATGATTGGACCGACGAAGAAGAGATTGCTTCATATCTTAAGAAGATTCTGCATAAAGAGGCTTTTGACAACACCGGTGTTATTTACGGCATGGGACATGCTGTTTATTCAATATCTGACCCGAGAGCAAAGATTTTTAAAGGATATGTCGAAGCTCTCTCCAAAGAGAAAGGTCGCATTAAAGAATACAATCTTTATAATGCAGTTGAAAGAATTTCTGCAGAACTCATTGCTCAAGAAAGACGCATATATAAAGGTGTCTCAGCTAATATTGATTTCTACAGCGGCTTTGTTTACAGTATGCTTAACCTCCCGCTCGAGCTTTATACACCGTTATTTGCCATTGCTCGAATCTCAGGCTGGTCAGCACACAGAATAGAAGAGCTTAACTGTGCAGGTAAAATCATTAGACCTGCATATAAATGCGTTCAGGAAAGAAATGAATATATAAAGATAGATGACAGAAAATAAGAAGATTGTAAAAACATAAAAATTAACGTCTCGGGACAAAGAATTTCCTGAGACGTTATTTTTATCTGTATCTTACAAAATAATATACCAAAACAACTATACCGAGAAGAATACGATACCAACCAAATACTACATAATTACGCTTTCTTATATATGCCATAAGCTTTCTGATTACAAAGAAAGAAACAGCAAAAGCAACAATCATGCTGAACGCCAAAAGCAACAATTCATTATTTGAACATCCGCCGTCATACTTCAATATTTTAAGCAAGCTCGCACCAAACATAACCGGCACTGCCATAATAAAAGTAAACTTAGCTGCTGTCTCACGTTTAATACCGATAAGAAGTGATCCGACAATTGTAGCACCCGATCTTGAAGTCCCCGGAAAAATAGCCGCTATCATTTGCCATAAGCCGATGATTAATGCATCTCTGTAAGAAATATCATCGATATCATTAACTCTGAATTTTCTTTTTTTACAGAATACTCTCTCCACAGCAATAAAAAGAATACCAAATACAATAAGAGCTATTGCTACACAAACAAAATTATAGAAATGTGCATCTGAATAATCGCTTATAAGGAACTCGGTTGCAACACCCGGAATACAAGCGACGCAAATCTTAAACCACATAGAAAATCTGTCTGCTTTTATATAACTGCCCCACCCTTCCTGCATAAAAGGCTTACTGTTATTCTTTTTTCCGAAAGGCCAAATATCTTGCCAAAAAATAACCAAAGCAGCTAAAACAGCACCTAATTGAATAATTACAAGGTAAAGTTCAAAAAACTCTTCAGATACGTTCATCTTCAAAAATTCATCCAGAAGAATCATATGACCGGTAGAACTGACAGGAATCCATTCAGTTATTCCCTCTACAATTCCAAATATTAATGCTACAAAATAATCCCAAATATTCATTACTAAATTTCCTTTTTCGAATAATATATATACAATATCACTATTAGACTTAATCTCCAAACACTTTTGGAAGATAATACTGCTTACTATGTTAACAAACTCATTTTCGGAAGATAACAAAAAAACCGCACAACGTACGGTTTTTATGTGTCTAAGAACGACCAAACGTCGTATATAGCAGGTAAGAAACAACATTTGTCGTTTTTCCTCTCGCAGACCGCATTCTTTTTATTTGAGCAACAAACTGAAATTTGTTATTGTATTCGAATGATTTTCAGTCCTTTTTCAATGCACCCTTGAAGAAAGCTTTTTTACGCTCTTTAAGTGTAATATTGTGGTTGTTGTTGTAAAACCCGATAAACTCAAAAAGCAATGCAAGGCCGCAAAGCGCTCCTTCTACAAACGTATCAACGTTCTCCTGAAAAATATAAGATAATACCTCAAATTGACGGTCCAAAAGCACTATTACTAAACAAATCAACCCCAGCACAAAGTATTTATTCAGCTTTCCTGCCTTCTGACGCTTTTCCATTCCCGCATATTCCACGATTTTTTCGATGGTTTCTTTTTCTTCGTTTTTCATTATCTCGCTTTTCCTTTCTCCGTCGATAATTTCTTTAATATCGACACTATAAAACTCTGACAGTTCCACCAGGAGACTTAAATCCGGCATATTGTTTCCGGTTTCCCACCTGGAAACTGACCTACCGGATACATTAAGGATCTCCGCCAACTGCTCTTGCGTAAGGTCCTTCTCTTTTCTCAGTTCTTTTAGAAATCTTCCGATTTTTTGTTGATCCATACCGGAGTCCGCCTTTCGTGCACAGTTTATGTTAGATACAGTCAGAAAAACACGACACAAAGCGAGAAATTCCCTGTTCTCCTTATAGACAACCTTGTCTAATGCAGTTATTAATTAAAATTTATCTGTCTTTAGTATACTAACTGTTTATGAATAAATCTACCCATTATCACAAAAAGCCCTCGACTATCGACATTTGCTGCCGGTGGTCGAGAAAGAAAAACCGTCTTTTGTTGGTAGACAAAAGACGGTTTTTTGTTGGTGGGAAGAGATGGATTCGAACCATCGAAGTCACTGACGACAGATTTACAGTCTGTTCCCTTTGGCCGCTCGGGAATCTTCCCATATTCATATTAAGTTAAAGAAGTTAATTGGTGGGCCTTCAGGGACTCGAACCCAAGACCGACCGGTTATGAGCCGGTTGCTCTAACCAACTGAGCTAAAGGCCCATTCACTTCTCGTATGTAAGCAAGTCACTTGCTTAATGCTTGATTATTATAAGGATAAGTCTGCATTTAGTCAAGCACATTTTAAAAAAAAGTTAAAAAAATGTGAAAATGGGGTTGTCTCAAAATGTTTTGAGACAGCCCCAAATAACACATTTCAATTAGCAAAACTATTACTTAGCCTGAATATAACCCTTAGCTGTAAGAAGCTCTGCTGTGAGCATTGCACCACCGGCAGCACCTCTGAGCGTATTATGGGAAAGACAAGTAAACTTGTAATCAAATATATTGTCTTCTCTGATACGACCGATTGATACGCCCATACCATTCTCATAGTATGCATCAAGCTTTGGCTGAGGACGATTATCCTCATCAATATACTGAAGGAAATGTTTAGGAGCTGTAGGAAGATTAAGCTTCTGTGCCTCACCTTCAAATTCAGCCCATGCCTTCTTCATATCTTCAATCGAAGGCTTCTTCTCAAAAGATACGCTTACTGCTGCTGTATGACCTTCCTGGACAGCAACACGATAGCACTGAGCAGAAATAACCGGATTATTTGCCAATTCGATATGATCACCTGCAAAAGAACCCCATACCTTAAGCGGTTCCTTCTCAGACTTCTCCTCTTCACCGCCGATGTAAGGAATCATATTACCGACCATCTCAGGCCAATCATTAAACGTCTTACCGGCACCTGAAATAGCCTGATATGTACAAACAGATATCTGCTTAATACCATAACCGAGAAGCGGTGTCAAAGCAGGAACATATGACTGAATTGAACAATTTGGCTTAACAGCAATAAATCCACGCTTTGTACCAAGTCTCTTCTTCTGTGCTTCAATAAGCTGAGCATGATCACTGTTTATCTCAGGAATAATCATAGGTACATCCTCTGTCCATCTGTTTGCAGAGTTATTAGATACAACAGGAGTCTCAGTTTTGGCAACCTTTTCCTCAAGAGCCTTAATCTCATCCTTCTTCATATCAACAGCACAGAAAACAAAATCTACCTGCTCACAGAATTTCTCAATCTCATCTGTACCATAAACGATATAATCTTTAACATAATCAGGCATATCTCTGTCTATCTTCCATTTACTGCCTGCAGCTTCCTCATATCTCTTACCTGCAGATCTCGGTGAAGCACAAACAGCAACGCACTCAAACCAAGGATGATTCTCCATAAGAGAAATAAATCTCTGTCCTACATAACCTGTAGCACCGATAACACCAACACGCAATTTCTTATCCATTTTACGTTCTCCAATCTATTAAAAAATATATTAATCTTTCGCAGGTGTCCGCGCACGACGGACAAATGTCCTTAAGACGAAATCATTGTATCATAACAACTTTTATATAACAAGTATAAATAACTCAAAAAAACTTCGGTCTTTATGTTAATATATGGACATAATAACTAATAAACACACATTTTATATTAGGAGCACCGTAATGAACTCTACATTTCCGATTCTTGATCAGTATTGTAACTATATGCTTGCCGTACTTGCACGTTCTGAACTTACTGTAAACGAGTACAAATACGACTTGATTACCTTCTTCAGATTTTATAAAAAAGATCAAGGAAAAGTAGGTACAGATACGCCTTTCGAGGAAATTGATATCAGTGATATTGACGAGAAAACACTGAATAAAATTAAAACTGACGATTTGCTGGTATTTATGATTTGGCTTACAAGAGAACGCAATTTAAAGCCTTCCTCAAGAGCCAGAAGAATTGCTACGCTTAAATCATTTTTCAAATACTGTCATTCGAAAAAACATATCATAGACAGCAATCCGGCCTATGATTTGGAGACACCTAAAATAGGAAAGCGCAATCCGAAGTATTTAACCTTGGAACAAAGTCAGGAGCTTCTCAAAGCAAGCTATGCTTCACCTACCGAGAGCAACGAACGTGACTATTGTATGCTTGCTTTGTTTCTTAACTGCGGAATGAGACTTGCCGAGCTCCGCGGCATAGATATTGACGATATACACGGTACAACGCTTACTGTTATAGGTAAAGGAAATAAGGAACGAACAATTTACCTCAACAAAGCCTGCCTGGAAGCCATAGACGATTGGATGGAAGCACGTAAAAAAATAAATATTAAGCCTTCTCATCAGAAAGCTCTTTTTGTAAGCAAACGCGGAACCAGAATTTCCGACGACATGATTCAAATAGTAATAAAACGACTTTTAGCAGAAGCCGGAATTGACACTAAGGTATATTCTGTTCATAAGCTTCGTCACACCGCAGCAACACTAATGTATAAATACGGAAATGTTGATATAAGAAGCCTTCAATTAATCTTGGGACATGCAAACGTATCAACTACGCAAATATATACACACGTAGACGATGAACTCCTTCAGAAAGCCATAGATAATAACCCTCTGGCAGGTTTTAATCCTGATAAATAAGCCTGTGAATAATCAACGACTGCGCTTTGACCAGAAATCAGGACACAGAAACATAACAAGAGGCAATATCTCGAGACGTCCCATAAGCATTGAAAACGACAGTACTATCTTAGAAAATGCAGTATAGCCTGAGAAATTACCTGCAGGTCCTACTGCTCCAAGACCCGGTCCGATATTGTTTATACAAGATACAACAGCCGTAAAATTAGTCTCAAAATCGAACGGCTCAAAACTGATAAGAAGAACAGCAACAACATGAATTACTACATAAAGAGCAAGATAATTCATAATACTTCTTTCCATATTCTCGTCAACAACCTTACAATTTAATTTAATCTTATTTACCGATCTCGGGCGAACATTACTTCTTATGTTATTACGCATAGACTGAAAAATAATCACTACACGTGACATCTTTATTCCGCCGGCAGTAGAACCTGCACAACCGCCAAAGAACATAATCAAGACAAGAATCGTTCTTGATAGCTGCGGCCACTGATTAAAATCACAGGTTGCAAAGCCTGTTGTTGTTAAGATAGAGGAAACCTGAAAACAAGAATGTCTTATTGCTTCACCGACAGTATTAAACATGGAAGTAACATTATATGCTACAATCGCAGCACTGGCTGCATATATACCTAAATAAACCCAAAGTTCATTACTCTTCAATACGGTTTTAACATTACCGAGAAGTATAAGAAAATAAAAGTTGAAGTTTACACCGAACAACAACATAAATATTGTGATTACCCACTGCGAATAGGCTGAATAACCGGCCAATCCATCACATTTAATACCGAATCCTCCTGTACCCGCAGTACCGAAAGTATGAACAAGTGCTTCAAACAGATTCATATCTCCTGCCCACAACAAAACTACCTCAATCAGCGTAAGAACAAAATATATTATGTATAGTATTCTTGCAGTTGAACCCGCCTTAGGCATAAGCTTATCAACCGAAGGTCCCGGCATCTCGGCTTTAAGTATATTAATTGTACGATGCTGGCCCTTGGGGGATATTGCAAGAAAGAACACAAGCACACCCATTCCGCCGAGCCAATGAGTAAGGCTTCTCCAGAAGAGTATGCCGTGACTTAATTTCTCAACGTTGGTACAAATTGAAGCTCCTGTGGTAGTAAAACCGCTTACGGTCTCAAAAAAAGCATCAAAAAAATTCGGTATTTCACCGGAAAAAACAAAAGGAAGCGCACCTATTACAGACATTACTATCCAAGATAAAACTACTATGGCAGTTCCGTCTTTGACAAAGGTATTCTTTTCCTTCGGCTTACACAAAAAAACAAGAGCCAAGCCCAAAGTCATAGCTAATCCTATTGTCTCTATAAACGACACAATACAAGTCTCACCGTAAATTGCTGAGACAAGGAAAGGAAAAAATAAAAAGATTACTTCGATTAATATAACTTTTCCGAGTGTATTTAATACTAATTTAATGTTCATGCCAATATATCCGATAAATCACTTAATTTCTGTTCCTTCGCAATAACAATGACATGATCATCCTCATTTATCACATCATTACCATTTGGAATAATCGTTTTGTTTTCTCTGATAATTCCGGCTATAAGAATATTGTTCTTAAGCTTCAAATCTTTAAGTTTTACACCTATTTTGCTGAAATCCGGTGATACAATAAACTCCAAAGCCTCAACTACACCGTTCATAAGACTGTACAGTGTCTCTATCTTACTCTCGACTGTAGAGTCCAATGCACGGGCATACTTCAATATAAAATCCGCAGCAAGATGATTAGGCGAGATTGCACAATCTACACCCATCTTCTCGCTTATGTCAACATAGGTTTCATGATTAACCTTTGCAATAACCTTAGAAACACCCATATCCATTGCATGATATGCAACCAGTATATTTTCTTCGTCCAGGCCGGTAAGAGCAACAAAAGAATCCTGCTGTTCTATACCCTCTTCAAGAAGTATACTGCTGTCAATACCGTCAGCATTCACTACCTCAACGCGATCATCAAGAATATCATTAACTACAACACGGCACTTCTCTTCGCTCTTCTCAAGAATTCTGACCTTATAACCATTATCGGCAAGTCTGTTGGCAAGATAAATTGCAACACGGCTTGCTCCGAGAAGCATAACATTTCTGACCTTCTTCTGAAGGACATTCATTCTTTTCAGGAGTGCCTGCATCTCTATAGGGGATGCAACAAGGCCAATCTTATCACCGGGTTCAAGCACATAGTCTCCGGTAGGAATTGCACTTCCCACACCTTCCCTGTTTACATAGCACACAAGAAAAGAGATATCAAACTGAGATTTAATCTTAGATAAAGCCTTACCTGCAAATATAGAATCATCCTTAATCGGAAGTTCAACCAATTCAAACTTTCTTCCCGAAAACATCTCATACTTCATTGCAGATGGGAATTTAATATTATTATAGATAGTTTGCGCCGTAAGAAAATCAGTATTAAATACCATAGAGATATCCAATTGCTGCTTAATATAGTTTAATGTCTCACCTGTATATTCACTGTTACGTACACGCGCTACGGTGTATTTTGCACCGAGACTTTTGGCTATAAGACAACTCAGCATATTATGTTCATCCGAACCTGTCGTAGCCACAAACAAGTTACAGTTCTTAAGAGATGCCAGTTCCAAATTCTTTATATTTATACCGTCACCGCAAATTCCTATCAAATCAAATGAATTCTGAAGTTGCTCAATTATCTTTTGGTCCTTGTCTATTACAATGATATCATGATTCTCTTTATCAAGACTCTCTATAATAGCTCTTCCGATTTTTCCGGCACCTACAACAGTAATGTTCATAAAAAACTCCCTTAACGTTTATAAAACAATTATAACACTACTTTCGCATCATAAAAACTAATCCTGCGCAGACAGCAAATAACCTATTATTGATGCCGCAGAAGCAGCATTCAAAGATTCTGCCTTGCCCGGCATAGGAATTTTTATTTTAAATTCACATCTGTCAGAAACTCTGTCAGTCAAGCCTCTTCCTTCATTTCCGATAAAATATGCTGCAGGAAAGAGAAAATGGTTATTATTCAGCGGTTTTCCATGAAGGTGTGCCGCATATTTATGCACATTTTCCTTTTCAAGAATATCACATATTTCATCAGAATTCTCGAAAATCCGAACAGGAATATGCCACAACGAACCCATGGAAGCTCTGAGAACCTTCTCATTAAACGGATCTACACTGTCTTTAGTCATTAAAACAGCCGTAAAATCGAAGGCATCTGCCATTCTTAAAATGGTACCGAGATTACCCGGATCCTGCAAATTCTCAAGCACTACATAGATATTTTTACCGTCTCTGACAGGAAGTTTCTTCTCCGAATTTACACTTTGCACATTACAATCACTTTTTTTAATAAACATGGAAATCCCCTGAGGATTCACCGTTGAAGCAAGCTTACTAAAGCATTCTTCTGTCAGTTCAAAGAAATCGATTGAATCATCCAATGAGTACAATTCAATCCATTTATCAAGACAATCCTTCATTCTTGCAGTAAAAAACACAACGGAAGGTTTAACTCCCGAACTCAGACAATCCTCACACAAACGAACGCCCTCAATATATGCAAGGTCAGCCTTAGCAGCTTTTCTTGAATCATGAAGAGACGAATAATATTTAAGCTGTTGATTATCCTTACTGCTGATACATTTTCTCATATTCTTTGCCCTGTATTTTTAAGTTACATTTTCGAGAAGAAAAAAATAAATAAGGACTGTTATAAAAACAGTCCTCATATCTGACCAAACCAATTATTTAAATTAAAGTGCAGCCTTAGCCTGCTCGCAAAGTGCAGTAAAGCTCTTTGGATCTGTGATAGCAATATCAGAAAGAACCTTTCTGTCAAGTGTGATATCAGCCTTCTTAAGACCATTCATGAACTTGCTGTATGAAAGACCGTTCATTCTTGCTGCAGCGTTGATTCTAGCAATCCAAAGCTTTCTGAAATCTCTCTTCTTAGCCTTTCTGTCACGATAAGCATAAGCACCTGACTTCATTACAGCCTGGTTAGCAACCTTGAAAAGCTTACTCTTATGACCAAAATAACCCTTAGCCTGCTTCAAAATCTTATGATGACGAGCTCTTGTACGTACGCCTCTTTTAACTCTAGACATTTTTATTATCCTCCAATGAAATAATTCTTACTTAATATCTTATGCGTATGGCATCATCTTCTTAACGATCTTAGCGTTAGAATCAGAAGCTACTGCCAAGTGACGAAGATGTCTCATTCTCTTTGTAGGTCTCTTGCTCAAGATATGACGACGGAAAGCCTGCGGATACAAAACCTTTCCTGTAGCTGTAATCTTAAATCTCTTCTTAGATGAACTGTGTGTTTTCTGCTTAGGCATTTTAATGTCCTCCTTATTTAATCATTTACACTAGTTTAATTCTTCTTAGGCACAAGGAACATCACCATATTACGTCCGTCAATCTTAGGTTTAACACTGACCTGACCATATTCGCTGACTCCCTCTGCGAACTTCTCCATCACTTCGATGCCCTGCTGCTGATATGCCATCTCACGGCCTCTGAATCTGATGTTGATTTTTACTCTGTCACCGTTCTTCAAGAACTTTATACAAGCCTTCTGCTTAACCTCGATGTCATGAACATCAGTTGTAAGCTTAATACCAAGTTCCTTTGTCTCGGTCTCTTTTTGTTTCTTCTTCGCTTCCTTCTCTCTCTTACCCTGATCGAAAACGTACTTTCCGAAGTCCATTACTCTGCAAACAGGATTATCAGGATTAGCTGAGATACATACCAAATCCAATTCGGCTTCATCTGCCGCCTTCAATGCCTCAGCTATAGGTACAACACCTACCATAGCTCCTTCAGCATTTATTAAACGAACCTTCTCAAACTTAATGTTCTCATTAATTAACTGGTTATTGGTTTGCTTAGCGATACGAAACACCTCCTCCAAAACAAAAAAAAAGAATGGACAACATCCATTCTCACAAATAACCAAGCCGTTGAAAACAAGTCTCGCAAGGCTTATAATTATTTACCTCTTCGTATGTAACTCAAGGTGAGAATCGATGTTCTGCTTGTTGTAACTTGATTATAATACCCATTACTCCTCGAATTGTCAAGAATAATTTGCGAGAAGTATTCATTTTTTTTTAATTGTGATATTATTATCTCATATTTTTATTAAAAGAGGTGTTTTTATATGATATCCGGAAAGTTAAAATCAAAGTTGGCCGGCGGATCCGCTATCCGTAAGATGTTCGAGGAAGGAAACAGACTTAAAGCTATTTACGGCGCTGAGAATGTATTTGATTTCTCTATAGGTAATCCGGATTTGGAGCCGCCAAAGGAAGTATTTGATGCGCTTAAGGATCTTGCACTTAACCCTATTCCCGGAATGCACGGATATATGAGCAATTCCGGATATGAATCAACACGAGCAATAATTGCCGATAAACGTTCAAAGGAATCCGAATCAGGTATTAAAGTTGATGCCGGAGCAATCTGTATGACAGTCGGAGCCGCTGCAGCCATGAATGATGTATTCCACTCAATTCTTGATGACGGTGACGAAGTAATTCTTCTTGCACCTTTCTTCATGGAATATATCGGCTATGTTGAGAATCACAACGGAAAGCCTGTTATTGTCGATACGAATGAGTCCTTTATGCCTGATATTGACAAAATCGAAGCAGCTGTCACTTCCAAGACCAAGGCAATTGTTATAAATTCTCCTAATAACCCGTCCGGTGTAGTTTACAGTAAGGAGCTCTTATGTTCACTTAATGAGATGTTGTTGAAGCAGGATCATGTAATCCATGTAATTGCCGATGAACCATATATTGATTTGGCATATGACGGAGTTAAGGTTCCTTCTGTACTTGACTGTTTCAAGAATCTTATCGTATGCTTCTCATGGAGTAAATCTCTTTCCCTTCCGGGTGAGAGAATCGGCTATACGCTCGTAAGTCCTAATCATGAGGATTACGAGGATTTGACCGCAGCTATTGTTCTGTCAAACAGAACTCTCGGAAGCGTAAACGCACCTGCTATTTGGCAGAGAGTAATTGAGAAGTCTCTCTATGCTAAAGTTGATGTAAGCAATTACGAGTATAGAAGAAATCTTCTCTATTCAAATATTATTGACGCCGGATTTGACGCCGTTAAACCAAACGGTGCATTGTATATCTTCATGAATACACCTTGCGGTCTCAGCGATCAGGAATTTGCAGACATCTGCGCTAAACAAAATCTTCTCGTAGTCGGCGGCAAGAGCTTCTCCCGTCCGGGTTACTGCCGTCTTGCCTTCTGCGTATCTGAGACTACAATTAAGAATTCTCGTAAAGCCTTCTTCAAGGTTGCCGAGGAATTAGGTCTCAATCATCGTGCCGAAATTTAATTTAAGGAATATCGAATATGGAAAAATTTATAGATAATGCGCTTATTCAAGGTGATTTATTCAGCGGTTTCTGTGTTATGGAGTATGAGAATGCAACATACAGATTCACTTTAAACGATATTGAAGCAAAAGTAAAAATGGAAGTTATCAAAGACTTACCTGATCGTAAGGTTATCTCCTTTAAATTTATACTTCCTTCCCCGCTTCGTTTCAGAATTGATTTTTTCATTCCCGAAAATGCGATTAATGCGCACATCGGCTTAAACGGTCAGGAACTCATCGGCTTTTTTGATAAATCAGTCGCAATCACCAATCCCGAACCTCTGACAAAAGGCAGCTGCAATGACCCTCACAAAGTTTCCACCCTTCATCCCGGCGAATTCCAAGCTTTGAACTTTGAATGGGTAGATGGCGACGAGATTATGCTGGCATACTACATGTAAGCGTTAGATTATATATAATCAACACCCCAATCGCGAAATTTGTTTATTATTACCGAACAAATCTCGCGATTATTCTATCATATTCCTTTTCGAAAATGGTATTTAATGGTGAACGACACATCCTATGTCAACGCAAAAAACGAGCCGTCTCACAAATATGAGACAGCTCTCTCCTCTTCGTTGTTCGATATCTCTTTACTGATATTTACTCATTTCCAATTTCAGAAAGCCTTGGTAATAAGACCTATCAAGCCGCAAATGCCTAAAATAAATATAATCGGCAGAAATACAAAAGCAAGACCTATAACTGTAATCGCAACCGTTCCGACTATAAAAAATGCGATTGCTCCTAAAATAAATCCAACTAACTTACCGGTAAACTTAATAAACCACCATGAAAGCTTAAAAACAAGAGACATCAATAATATAACAAACAAAATACTTAAAATAATCATACGGTCACCTCCTGTTTCTTTATCTTTTGTATAGTATATATTTCTTTGTACATTTTTAATACGCAATAAAAGGCAAAATAAAGGCAGTTATTGTGCTGTTTT
>JAZLGO010000040.1:0-44201 GCA_045616305.1 Saccharofermentans sp.
CCGAGTACCTTAATGCAGGCAAGCTCCTTAGCACCTGTGTTGTCGGCAGCTCTAAGTCTGGATTCAACCTGAATCATCTGATTATTCCTCCTTTAGCCTTGCATTATTTAGCCTTCTCAATGATCTCAACCAATCTCCAACGCTTATCCTTGGAAATAGGACGAGTTTCCATAACCAAAACCTTATCGCCTACGCCACACTGATTCTCATCATCATGTGCCTTAAGCTTATAAGTTCTCTTCATGATCTTTCCGTAAAGAGGGTGCTTAACATGCTCTTCTACAGAAACAACGATTGTCTTATCCATCTTATCAGATGTAACAATACCTACTCTACTCTTTCTGAGGTTACGATCCATTTAAGTTTCCCTCCTTAATTTGCTTTGAGCTCGCGCTCACGGATTATTGTCTTAACACGAGCAATATCCTTCTTAACAGACTCAATCTGCTTAGGATTCTCGAGCTGATTTGTAGCATTCTGGAAACGAAGCTTAAATAACTCTTCCTTAAGAGCAACTAATTCTTTCTGAAGCTCTTCTGCAGACATCTTACGAATATCATCAATCTTCATATTAGTTAGCCTCCTGTTCTTTTGCTACAATCTTTGTCTTACATGGGAGCTTATTACCTGCAAGTCTTAATGCCTCACGAGCCTGCTCCTCAGATACACCGCCGATCTCGAACAATACACGACCCGGCTTTACAACTGCTACCCAGTACTCAACTGAACCCTTACCGGAACCCATTCGAGTCTCAGCCGGCTTAGCTGTTATAGGCTTATCAGGGAAGATCTTAATCCAAACCTTACCGCCTCTTTTTACATATCTGTTGATAGCGATACGTGCAGCCTCAATCTGATTTGACTTAATCCAGCAAGGATCCATAGCCATAAGACCGAAATCACCGTAAGTAACCTTGTTTCCGCGTAATGCCTTACCGTGCATACGACCACGGTGCTGTTTTCTATACTTAACTCTCTTAGGAAGTAACATTACTGCTCGCCTCCTTCCACAGTTTTAACCTTCTTTGCAGGAAGAACCTCACCCTTGTAAATCCATACCTTTACACCGATAATTCCGTAAGTTGTGTCTGCCTCAGCAAAACCGTAATCGATGTCAGCACGAAGTGTCTGAAGAGGAATTGTACCCTCATGGTAAGACTCTGAACGAGCAATCTCGGCACCGCCGAGACGACCTGAACAAGTTGTCTTAATACCAAGGATATCCTGTCTCATAGCATTAGACATAGCCTTCTTCATTGCTCTTCTGAAGCTTACACGAGCCTCTAACTGGCTGGCAATGTTCTCTGCAACCAAGGTTGCATTAGAATCAATATTCTTAATTTCTCTTACATCTACGAAGAAATTCTTCTTAAACTTCTTTGTCAATGCGCTCTTGAGTGCCTCAGTAGTAGCACCCTTTGTACCAATAACAAGACCAGGCTTAGCAACGTTAAGAATTACTCTTGTCTCGTCATTGCCCTTACGCTCAATCTCGATTGTTGAAATACCTGCAACATTCTTGCGGCTCTCATCAATAGGCTACTTTGAATTTTTGCTGTTTTCCTTAATAGTTGCGTCAAGAGTCTTCATAACGAAGTTACGAATCATCTTATCCTCGGCAAGGAAATCGCTGAACTGCTTCTTATCAGCATACCAACGTGCATCCCAATCCTTGATAACACCTACTCTTAAGCCATGTGGATTAACCTTCTGACCCATGCGAATTCCTCCTTATACTCTTTCCTTGAGAACGATAGTAACATGACTAGTTCTCTTGTTGATTCTGTTAGCTGATCCTCTTGCACGCGGAATAAAACGCTTCAAGATAGGACCCGGATTAGCATAAGCCTCAGCAACATACAAATCATCTCTGTTAAGACCGAAGTTGTTAACTGCATTAGCCTCTGCAGACTTAAGAACCTTTGTGAGGATAGGAGATGCAGCCTTAGGTGTGTACATAAGAATTGCATAAGCCTCGTCCAAAGACTTGTCCTTAATGAGATCGATAACGATCTTCATCTTTCTTGGTGTTACGCGAATGTACTTAGCAGTAGCCTTACCCTGATCTCTACCGATACCGAGAAGTTTTCTCTGCTTCTTTGTAGGGATAGGAAGCTTATTGTTCTTAGGCTGTACCTTTGAGTAAGCCTCGAGAATTGATTCACGATTTGCTTCAATATTCTCTTTGTTCAAAATAATCTTTTCCACAATAGTTCCTCCTTCCATCAGCGAGCGCCAGCTGTCTTCTCGCCAGCATGACCGCCAAACTTACGTGTAGGAGCGAACTCACCGAGCTTATGTCCAACCATTTCTTCAGTTACATAAACCGGTACATGCTTCTTACCATCGTATACAGCAATTGTGTGGCCTACGAATTCAGGGAAGATTGTTGAAGCACGTGACCATGTCTGAACAACTTTCTTCTCATTGGCATCGTTCATAGCCTTAATTCTCTTCATAAGAGCATCTTCAACGAAATAGCCCTTTTTAGTAGATCTACTCATATTAAACGTGCCTCCTTATTACTTTCTGCCCTTAACAATATACTTGCTGGACTGCTTCTTCTTATTACGTGTCTTCTTACCGAGTGTAGCAACACCCCAAGGTGTAACAGGGCCCGGAAGACCGATTGGTGACTTACCTTCACCACCGCCGTGTGGGTGATCGTTAGGGTTCATTACAACACCTCTTACAGAAGGACGAACACCTAAATGTCTCTTACGTCCTGCCTTACCGAGGTTAACGTTCTCATGCTCAGCATTTCCGATTGAACCGATTGTTGCACGGCACAATACTGAAACCATACGAACCTCACCTGATGGGAGACGAACCTGTGCAAAAGCACCTTCCTTAGCCATAAGCTGAGCGCCTGCACCTGCTGTTCTTACCATCTGAGCACCCTTACCAGGCTTAAGCTCGATACAGCAGATTACGGTACCTACAGGAATTGCTGAAATAGGAAGTGTGTTACCTACAACGATATCAGCATTCTCACCGCTTACAACCTTACTGCCAACCTTCAAACCTTCAGGAGCGAGGATATAAGACTTACATCCGTCAGCATACTGAAGAAGTGCAAGGAAAGCTGTATGATTTGGATCATACTCGAGAGCTACCACTGTAGCCGGAATCTCATCCTTAGTTCTCTTCCAATCGATTATACGAATCTTTTTCTTATTACCGCCACCGATATGACGAACTGTTATACGACCGTATGAATTACGTCCACCGGTCTTTGTGCCGGAAACGAGAAGACTCTTCTCCGGATCCTTCTTCGTAAGTACAGAATAATCTGCAACAGTCATCTGTCGAACTGCCGGAGAAGTAGGATTAAATGATTTAACTGCCATTTTTTATTTCCTCCTCATTCTAGCTTACTGGTTGAAACCAAATTCTTCGATAGATGTCTTGTAGGTAGCCTTAACCTTAGTTGTCTTACCACCCTTTGCAAGATACTCACTGCCGTTACCCTTAGTATCAATAGTAACGATTGCCTTCTTAAATGAAGGTGTTCTACCGAATGCATAACGCTGTCTCTTGATTTTACCGTCAAAGTTAGAAGTATTAACGCTTAAAACCTTAACGTTGAAAATTTTCTCTACTGCATCAGCTATTTCTGTCTTAGAAGCAGAAGGAGCAACCTTAAAAGTATACTTTCCGTTCTCAACTTCACCATAAGACTTCTCTGTAATAACAGGAGCTAAAATTACGTCTTGTGCTGTTTTCATGCGTATACCTCCTGAATCTTCTCAACAGCTGCCTTTGTTACGAGGAAGCTATCATACTTTAAGATGTCAAATACATTAATTGTATTAACAAGTGTTGTCTTAACTGTAGGGATATTTCTTGCAGAAAGCTCAGCCTTCTCATTCTTACCCTCAAATACTACGAGAGCTGTAGAAGCAACATTCAAAGCCTTCAAAGCTTTTACCATGTTAGCTGTCTTAATCTCGTCAAAGTTCATATCCTCAACAACAATTACTTTCTTATCAAGGAGCTTAGAAGAAAGAGCTGACTTCAAAGCAAGTCTCTTAATCTTCTTAGGAACTACATAGTTGTAAGATCTCGGTTTTGGTCCAAAGATGATTCCGCCGCCAACATACTGTGCTGAACGTGTAGAACCATGACGGGCATTACCTGTACCCTTCTGACGATAAGGACGCTTACCACCGCCTCTTACTTCGCTTCTTGTCTTTGTAGAGTGTGTACCCTGGCGACGATTAGCGAGCTGATTACGAATTACTGTAGCAATAGCACTCTCATTTGGTGTAATGCCAAAAATCTCGTCTGAAAGCTCGATTGAACCAGTAACGGCACCCTGAAGATTTAAAATATCTAATTTAGCCATTTTTATTAGTCCTCCCGTCGCAATTACTTAGCCTTGACAGATGACTGAACAGTTACCATTCCGCCCTTAGGACCAGGAATAGCTCCTCTCAATACGAGGATTCCTCTGTCGCCGTCAACCTTAACAACGCTCAAATTCTGTACTGTGCAATTTACTGCACCCATATGTCCAGGCATCTTCTTACCAGGCAATACACGAGCAGGTGTTGAGTTTGCACCCAATGAACCAACTCTTCTGTGGTACATTGAACCGTGGCCTGAAGGACCACCCTTCTGTCCGTGACGCTTAATGTTACCGGCATAACCTTTACCCTTTGATACGCCGCTGACATCAACCTTGTCACCTTCAGCAAACATGTCTGATACCTTGATTTCCTGGCCAAGCTCATACTCTTCATCAGCTTCAAACTCACGAATGTACTTCTTAACCTCTACCCCGGCCTTCTCGAACTGACCCTTAACAGGCTTAGTTACGAGTTTCTCACGTGTTGCAACGCTTGCAACCTTAACAGCTTTATAGCCGTCATTCTCAACTGTCTTGTTCTGAAGTACGAACATCGGCTCTACTTCAATTACAGTTGCCGGAACAACATTACCGTTATCATCAAATAACTGTGTCATACCGGATTTCTTGCCAATAATGAATTTTGTCATTATCCTTTCCTCCTATATGGTTATTGGTTCGTCTTGCGACGAACATGACCTCGGTATAAGCTTTTGGCATTGCTTACCCGATTAAGCCTATCACTGTATTCATTAAGCCTTGAGCTCAATAGATACACCTGCAGGCATGTCAAGCTTCTGAAGTGCCTCAACAGTCTTTGCTGTCGGAGCGTAAACATCGATCAAACGCTTATGTGTTCTCTGCTCGAACTGCTCACGTGAATCCTTATTAACGTGTGGTGAACGAAGAATTGTAACGATATCCTTCTCTGTCGGGAGCGGGATAGGTCCTGCAAACTCTGCACCTGTACGTGTGATAGCATCAACAATTCTTGCTGCGCTCTCATCAAGCAACTTGTGATCGTAAGCCTTGATCTTGATTCTCATCTTTTGTGTAGCCATTTTTGGTTCCTCCGTACTGTTTATTATCTCAGTTGTATCGCGCGTTTCTTTTTTATCCACTTAAAAACCCAGGCATCCAGTTACTTTTCTCAAAACTGAGCTAAGCACTTTGGCCCTGGGCAATGTGTTAAAAAACACTTGCTGTCGATACTAATGCTGAGTCGTTGAACTCATCGGTTCAACTGCTCCGTCGAAGTTACCCGCCTATCATGCACAGCTCGCATCATCTGCGGCAATCTCCAACATCTACGCATGCGCAATAAAAAATCACGCGAGTAGTATTATATTACTCATCGCGTGATTATGCAATAGTTTTTTTAATTTACTTGTAAATTATTTCCCGTTAATTATATCAGCTAATTCTTCGGGATTAAAGTGGTATTTGGAATTACAGAAATGGCACTCGACATCAATACCTTTCTCATCCGCTATAAGTTCATTTAACTCGTCTTTACCCAAAACACTTAAACTGTCGGAAAACTTACTTTTCGAGCATGTACATTCGAAAGAAACCTTATTTGCATTCCAGTATGCTATTTCAGGATCACCCAAAAATAAATCCAGAATCTTTGCCGGTGTAAATCCTTCTTCCATCAGATAAGTAATCTCAGGGAAACCACCGTTTACTCTTTTCTCTAAGTAAGCTATGTCCTCTTCCGTTGCCCCGGGCATCAACTGAACCATCATGCCGCCGGCATGAGTTACTTTTCCTTCTTCAAGTTTGACTCCGAGTGCAACTATCGAAGGCGTTTGTTCAGACGTAGCCAGATAATATGTAAAGTCCTCGGCTATCTCTCCGGACATTAATTCTGTTTGTCCGACATACGGCTCTCTGAGTCCGATATCCCTTATTACCGTCAACATACCTTTTCCGACTGCATCACCTACATTCAGTTTTCCCGGCTTATGATATGTACTCTCAACATCATTTTCAATCGGATAAGCACGCACGTGTCCGCACGTATCGCAAACTGCAGTCATGCCCTTTATCGGTCCGTCACACTTTATAATTGTCGTCTGCGTATCTTGTTTTCCCTTCATACTGTCAGCTATCAAAAGTGAACCTGCCATAAATCTTCCGAGAGCTGCCGTAACAACCGGTGACGTATTATGCAATTTCATTGCTTTATCTGTCAGCTTGGTAGAATTTATGGCGCATGCCTTAACTCTTCCTCCCAAAGCAGTCGCTCTTACAATATGATCCTCACCGACATCTTCCGGCATTCCTGTAACCATATATCTCGTCTCGTCTATCATACTATTCCTTTCCTATTATAAAGAAAACTCTCTCATCATTCGAAGTCGGTTTTTCAAAGGTTTTATCTCCCAAGATTGCTAACACATTAAGTCCGCACTCCTTGGCTGCCGCTACTATTTGTTCCTCTTTAAAATATATCTCTTTTATATTACCGTCACACCGAGAATATTTTTCTCCCTCTTCCTTCTCGAAAAGAGTAATCGAAGCATTATTAACACCCGATAATTTGTCATACTCATTTATCCAAAGCAGTGTATAATCTTCTTCATCATCATAAAATACATTACTGCTTAGAGTTTCGGTAAAATGTTTTTCAGTTGCTGCATCAAATATAAATATGCCTTTCGGATTCATGTAATTTTTGAATGATTTAAATATTTTAATCAAATCCTCAAGACCATTCAAATGATTTACCGTATCAAGAAGTGATACAAAAACATCTGCGGTTCCGTATAATTCATACTCGGTTATATCCTGGTTGAGAAGCAACACTCTTTGCTGTTCCTCATAACATAAATCCATGGCTTTATTTAACATCATAGATGATGAATCTATACCTATAACATCATAACCCCTCTTTGCCATACAACATGCAACTTTTCCTGTTCCGCATCCCAAATCAACAAGGATTCTGGAATTGTTTTCACCGTCACCTTTATCAGGACCGTAGTTATCAACAATTTTATCAATAAAATCAGCCCACTCTTCAGGATTGTTATTGTGTTGCCATGAATCATAGCAATCGGCCAGTATATCGTAAAAATTCATCGGTTTATTCATTATTTTATCTGCTTTCTGTATATGTCAAACACATATTACAACAAAGCTTGCAAAAAAACAAAGTTTAAAACATTGCTCTACTATGAGAAATTATAAAAAATCTGTCGACACAATTTCTCATGCCGACAGACAACATACCTGCTTATGGTAAATAAGCCAAAGGATCAACTGTAGAACCGTTTACTCTGACTTCAAAGTGAAGGTGAGCACCTGTAGACGTTCCTGTTGAACCAACTTCACCGATACACTCCCCGCAACTCACATACTGACCGGTAGACACATATACATCTCTCATATGCGCATATAACGTAGAAAGGCCGTTACCGTGATCAATAATAACATAATTGCCGTAACCGGATCCTCCTGTATTACATCCCGGACAAGGTTCCTCTACATATATAACTGTTCCGCTGCCGGCAGCCATAACCGCATCACCGTAGCCTGCACCGATATCTATACCTGAATGGAACTTAGTTGTGCCGTAAACAGGATGTGTTCTGTAACCGTAATAAGATGTTACATATGTTGTCCATGTAGGCCATGACAAAGATCCGTTTCCGCCGCCGCCGCTTGAAGCCGGTGTTGATGTTCCGGAATTTACTCCGCCACCGTTCTTCGGCTGACTTGCTGCTGCTGCCTCGGCTTGAAGCTTAGCAATCTCGGCATCAAGAGAACTTGCCAACTGATTGAGTTCATCCTCCTGCTGCTCATAAAATGATATTTGAGTATTAACATTCTCTAATGCGTCAGAAGTAACGCCTATTCTGCCCTCTAATTCAAGAAGCTGCCCTTGTTTCTCGTCAATCACAGTCTCAAGGCTTTCTGCTTCCTCAAGGGCCAGATCACTCTTTAATTGAGCATCATCCAAAGCTACAGTCATCATGTCAACAGCCTGACTGTCAGAATCAGCGATAAGAGTAATAATTTCCATGTTTGTAAAGAAACCGGCAAGACTGTCAGATTCTAAAAGAATTTCAAGCGTCGACTTATTCTGATATTCAAACATTACGGAAATTCTGTCAGAAAAGGTTTTCTTTGTCTTCTCCAGATTTTCCTGTGCTTCAACATAAGTATCCAAAGCATCTGCTTTTGCTATCAATGCTTCGGCAAGCTGTGCAGATATAATCTCATACTGAGCATACTGCTCGCTCGACAGCTTATTTAACTTAGCCAGCTCGCCCTTAAGCTGACCTGCCTGCCCTGAAAGCTCATCGGCTTTCTCCTTTGCTGCCGCTGCATCACTTCTGGCTTTATCTCTTTCGTCTCGCTTTTGATCTATTTTTGACTGATCATGAAGCATCTCATATCGGTACATAATATTGTCTGATGCAGATACTAAATCACGATTACTGACAATCCCCGAACATACAATTATCACGAAAGATGCAACAATCGCACTTAACGTTTTAATAAATGTTCTTTTTCCAATTCCCATCATTACTACCACCTTATACTTTTATATACTTCTTGACTGATATGCCGCTTCCGACACTTCCGATAATCACACCTATAAGACAAGATATTAACAAAACAGCCCACATCAAATTCTGTAACGGCAAAATCGAGTAAAAGCTGTTAACATCCGTAGACATCATAATTTTAATATAGAGCTGTTTGTATGCAAAACATGTTATTCCCCATGCACAAAGCGCACTTATGAGTCCGACTATTCCGCCTTCAATTATATACGGCATACGAATATAGAAATTTGTTGCACCGACAAACTTCATTATTTCAATTTCATCAGCTCTTGAATAAACAGATATTCTTACCATGTTCGAAATAATAAACAACGCTATTACAAATAATACAGCGAACGCAACAACGGATACGAGATTAACAATTCGCTTTGCTTTTACAAGAAAAGCCATTACATTGCTTTCCTGAGCTACATGCGACACATCAGGATATGTTGCTAATGCATTGCATAAATCGTTAGCAAAACCGGGATCGGTCAACTGGATATTAAATGTATACGGTAAATAGAGATTATAGTCAAAATCATCTAAAATCGAAGAACTGTCGCCTAAATTACTCTTGAAATAGTAGTAGTTATCTTCAGGAGATTTCAGTATGACTTCTTTAATTCTGCTGTCTTGGCTCAACTGGGAAGACAAAAAATTAATATTATCTGCGCTTGCGTTGAGCTCCATATATACTTCGATTGGCGGCTGTTGACCAAGCTTCTTCATAATAAATCTTGCATCAGCTGAAAAAATAAAGAACGAACACATAATCAACAACATCAAAAGAATGGTTGTGATTGATGCAATCGTAACCAACGGATGTCGAATTATTCCTATAAAGCCCTCTTTTACAGAGTTGAAAAAAGCTCTTATTGTCACTCTTCATCATCCTCCAAGATATCTATATCACTGTTTATGCTATCCATTATTTCCTGTATGGATTTTTTCTTTTTATCCTTCTTATGCATACCGTTATCTATCTCCGGTATATCAAGTTCCGGTGCTCTTGAAGATGAAGATTCTGTCCGGGATTTCCCGTCTTTGTCATCTCCGATAATCAAATCGGATATCTCAGTAATACCGACTTCTTCAATGCTCTCTTCCATCTTTTCCTTCAGGGACGGATTCTTCTCTGTATCTGCATTTCCATCTGACTTCACTTTATCACTTGTTTCACCAATAAGCACTCCGTCTTCTTCATCGCCGAAAACAACGCTTACTTCATTTGACTGTACTTCTTCGTCAGAACATGCAGCATCATTTACATTTACATTTTCAATATCATAACCGCCGAAGCCGGTCTCTTTAATGTGTGTTCCTGAATAATCAGCATCAAATTCATCACGAACTATCAGACCTGAATCAATCTCTATAACACGCTTCTTCATTCTGTCAACCAGATTACTGTCGTGTGTACAAATCAAAACTGTAGTTCCGCTCTTGTTAATTTCCGAAAGCAGAGCCATTATGTTCTCTGATGTCTCAGGATCAAGGTTACCTGTCGGCTCATCGGCAACTATAAGCTGAGGATTGTTAAACAAAGCTCGTGCAATAGCAACACGTTGTTGCTCACCGCCTGACAATTCATCAGGATAACAATTGGATTTTTCTTTCAATCCTACTATATTAAGTACAAACTGAACCGTATCATCGATAATATGACGCGGAACACCGACAATCTCACCGGCAAAAGCAATATTCTCTGCTACTGTTTTTGTGGATATCAATCTGAAATCCTGATAAATCATACCCAACTGGCGCCTTAAAACAGGAACAAGTGCTCTGGACATATCCGAGATTTTAAAGCCATCAATATATACATCACCCGAAGTAGGTTTTTCCTCACAGGTAATACACTTCATAAGTGTTGATTTACCTGAACCTGACTTACCGATAATAAAAACAAACTCACCGTCTTCTATCTTGAAACTTATTCCCTTCAAGGCATCAACGCCGGACTTGTATGTTTTCTCAACTTTATCAAATCTAATCATCTAATCTGATTTCCATCCTTACCGCTGTCGAGGTATTCAAGATATGTTCGTACCATAGATGCCATTTTAAAAAGAACGGCATCGTCAAAAGATCTTAAATCCAATCCAGTATTCTTCTTAACCTTATCCAGTCTGTATACAAGCGTATTACGATGTACGTAGAGCTCACGTGCAGTCTCACTTCCGTTAAGATTATTTTTAAAGAAACACTCAATTGTATCGAGTGTATCCTCGTCAAGTGTCGCGTAAGCTTCACTCGGGAAAACTTCTTCAATAAACATATGACAAAGTGTGGCAGGCAATTGATAAATAAGTCTGCCGAGACCAAGCATATCATATCGAGATACATAACTGTTCTTTCCGAATACTTTTCCTACTCTCAAGGCAAGCATTGCATCTCTGTACGACTTTGCCAAATACTGATACGAAGAAACGAATGAACCAACTCCTACGTAAACAGGGATCGACTCATTTGCAAGGCAATCAACTACGGATTGACTAGTTATCTTAATAAATTCATTTTTGGTATCCTCATCCGCAACCGCATCTTTTGCATTCATCACAATTATTGCCGTTGCTTCATCCATAGCAAATATGCTGGCAACAGACTCATCAGGATAGAAATTTTGCAGTATCTCCAGTGCATCAGCACCCTGTTCCTTTGTTGTTCTTGCTACAAGAACAAGACGCGGTGCGTTACATTCAATGCCATATTCACGTGCCTTCAACGGAATATCCCCCGGAAGTTCGTTTTCCAACAACACATTCTTAGTAAACATCTGTCTCTCAGCATCCGTACCTTTTGCCTTCGAAGCTGTTTTAATCCATTCAGATATTAATTCAAGATATGTTCTTGTTTGCTGATCTGTACCTTCCATATATGCGATAAATTTTGTCTGATCTCCGACAACTATCTTCATATACGTTTTATCTGAAGTGCAAGAGAAGAGATCTGTTGATTTTAAAACTGCTCTGGCTGACATATCCACCGTCTCTTCAAGTTCCGGTTCAGCTGCTGCAATAATAAGTCCGGTAACATCCATAACGCCCAAATCTTTTGACAAAATAACCTTTGCCTGCTTAACGCATTTTTTTATCTCTTCCATGGTTTACCTCTTTCTGAACATAATTATACATACTGTTACAATAATAAACTTTTTTATTTTCTTTAGCAAGTTTACATATTATTCTGACACAATAATGTTACATAACTTCAGGATTTTCGTTCAATTTTATACTAAAAAGAACCGACAGGAAATACCTGTCGGTTCTTATATATAACTCTGGAGAGTAAATCTTCAAAATTATGAGATAATTGCAACCTCTGTATCCTTATCAAAGATATGAATACGTTCTGTATCGATAGCAAGATCAACCTGCTCACCAACTGCAGACTGTGAAGTTGTAGGATCAACTCTACATGTGAGTGGCAATGCTGCATTAACTGTTACATAAAGATATGTCTCAGCACCAAGCATTTCTACGACATCTACGTCAGCTGCAAATGAAGCTTCCGGATGATCTGTTACGAATGTTGACTCATCTGTGATAGCCTCAGGTCTTACACCGAAGATAACTTCCTGACCGTCACGTGCCATTACTTCCTCAACTGCAAAACGCTCCGGGAGTTTGATGCTGATGTTCTCAAATGATACATATACATCTGAACCTTCAACGTTAAGTGTAGCATTGATGAAGTTCATAGGAGGCATTCCGATGAATCCTGCAACGAAAGTATTAACCGGGTTATCATAAAGCTCCGTAGGTGAATCTACCTGCTGGATGAAACCATCTTTCATAACAACGATACGAGTACCCATTGTCATAGCCTCTGTCTGATCGTGTGTAACGTAGATAAATGTTGTCTTGAGTTTGTGGTGGAGCTTTGTAATCTCAACTCGCATCTGTACACGGAGCTTAGCATCCAAGTTTGAAAGAGGCTCGTCCATGAGGAATACCTTAGGATCACGTACGATAGCACGACCCAAAGCAACACGCTGACGCTGACCACCTGAGAGAGCCTTTGGCTTACGATCAAGCAAGTGCTCAATCTCAAGAATCTTAGCTGCTTCGTCTACACGACGAGCAATCTCATCCTTTGGCATCTTCTTCAATTTAAGTGAGAATGCCATATTCTCTCTAACTGTCATATGAGGATACAAAGCGTAGTTCTGGAAAACCATTGCAATATCTCTATCCTTAGGGAGTACGTCATTAATTAAACGATCCTCAATATAAATCTCACCCTCTGTAATATCCTCAAGACCTGCCAACATACGAAGTGTTGTTGACTTACCGCAACCGGAAGGACCAACGAGAATGATGAATTCCTTATCAGCTACTTCAAGATTGAAATCTGATACAGCAACAACGCCGCCGTCATATTTCTTGTAAACATGCTGGAAAGATAAACTTGCCATAAATAATAAACCTCCAAAAAATCGCACATCCATTCGATGGCTTTTTCATGAGAGTATAATAACAAAACACCTATGCATCCGCTATATGTCAATATTGACAAAAAGAATTGTAGCTTTTTGTCATAACGGGCACGCATTCTTGGATAAACACCACAATAGAAAACATTTATTTTGTGCATTGAACACAAAAGGCGGGTTGTTGTTTTACATTTATCAAAAAATATTTACTCTTTATTTTAAAAAAACAGCTTTTTATAGCATTTTATTCTTTTTTAGTTGACATCTGTATATTTATGCATTATATTGCATAAATACGCAAAACAACATCGCAATTTAACATTCTATCTTTTCGGGGAGGAAAGAATTATGGCAGATAATAAAGAAAGACCAATAGTTGACACAGTTATGCAAAACGGAATAGACAGGGCTTCGATTCTTATAGAAGCACTTCCTTATATTAAAAAATTAAGGGGACAGACAATTGTTATTAAGTACGGTGGAAATGCTATGGTTAATGAAGAACTTAAGCATTCTGTCATGGATGATATAATGCTCCTTAAATACATAGGTATTAATCCTATTCTTGTTCACGGCGGCGGACCTGATATAAACAGTATGCTCAATAAAATGCAAATTGAATCTCACTTCGTAAACGGTCTCAGATATACCGATGCTGATACAATGCAGGTCGCACAAATGGTTCTTATCGGTAAGACAAATAAGGAAATTGTTTCAAACCTAAATTCTAAGGGAGCAAAGGCAATCGGTATCTGCGGTATAGACGGAAACTTAATCGAAGCAGAAAAGATGACGAAGGATTCACTCGGCAATGATATCGACGTGGGTTATGTAGGCAAAATTACGAAGATTAATGTTAAAGTTATACAAATGCTTGCAAATGACGAATATATTCCTGTAATTGCCCCTATAGGCGTTGGTAAAAACGGAGAGAGCTATAATATCAATGCGGACACGGTAGCTGCCGAAGTTGCCTGTGCTTTAAATGCAGAAAAACTTATGACTTTAACAGATATATCAGGTGTTATGGCAAAAGACGAGAACGGCGACAGTTACCTGCTCTCGCAGCTCTGCGAAGAGGATATCAATAAGTATATTAATGACGGAACAATAACCGGAGGAATGATTCCTAAGGTCACCGGCTGCCTTGATACCGTATCTCGCGGTGTTAAACGCGCTCACATCATAGACGGACGAATTCCGCACAGCCTGTTACTCGAGCTTTTTACAGAAAAAGGTATCGGTACTATGATAGTAAAGGAACGAAGATTATAATAGTATATGTTATATTAATATGTATTATATTTTGAGGTAATAATATGAGTATTGAAAATGATTTTGTACTGGCTAACGATTATGAGAAAAAGTATTGCTTTAATCTCTTTAGTCCTGTTGAGATAGCATTTGATCACGGTAAAGGCGTGTACCTTTATGATACGGTAGGAAACAAATATATGGATATGATCGGCGGTATCGCTGTAAACAGTCTCGGTCACAGTAATAAGGCTCTCACCAAAACAATTTCAGAGCAGTCAAAAAAGCTTATCCACTGCTGCAACTACTATGTAATTCCTCAAAGAGCCGACTTAGCCTTCAGACTTTGCAAAATGAGTTTTGCAGATAAATGTTTTTTCTGCAATTCAGGCGCAGAAGCTAATGAAGCGGCAATCAAGCTTGCTCGCGGATACTTTTTTTATAAGGGTTCTTCAAGAAGAACAATTATCACCGCTAAGATGAGTTTCCACGGCAGAACTCTCGGTACAATAAATGCAACAGGTCAGGAAAAGTTCAGAGAGCCTTTCGGTCCTGCTTGCCCGGGTTTTGATTACGTTGAATTCAACAATATTGATGCTCTCAAGGAAAAAATAGACAACAATACCGCAGCTGTCATGTTGGAACTTATTCAGGGTGAAAGCGGGGTAAATCCTGCTACCGTTGAGTATGTAAAAGAAGTACGTAAGCTTTGCACCTCAAACGGAATTCTTCTCATTATTGATGAGGTTCAAACCGGAATCGGCCGTACGGGAAAAATGTTCTGCTATGAGCACTATGATATCAAGCCTGACATCATGACTCTCGCCAAAGGATTGGGCGGCGGCGTTCCGATAGGAGCCATGCTTTCGACCAACGAGTTCGCATCAGGCTTCGAGGTAGGCGATCACGGCACAACATTCGGCGGAAATCCGCTTTGCTGTGCTTGCGGAATCACTGTACTTGAAGAGATAGAATCAAAAAATCTTCTTGCTAACGTTAATGAAGTAAGCAATGCACTTTTTAATAAACTCAATGAATTGAAAGAAAAATATCCGCTTATTCGTGATATCAGAGGCAAAGGTCTTCTTATCGGTATCGAATTTGCAGAATTATTGAGTGCCAAAGAAATCAAACACAGTTTGTTGGAAAAGGGTTTTCTTGTAAGCGCAATCGGCACTTCGGTAATTCGTATAGCGCCTCCGCTCATCATAAGCAAATCAGAAGCAATGAAGTTTGTTTCCGCTCTCGAAAATGTAATCAAAACAAAGAATTAATTCATCATATGAATCTAACTGATTTTACAAATATAAATAACTACAGTGTACGCAGGGCTCTCATCGAAGATGCACCTGCGCTCTCTGTTTTAATAAAAACCTCAATGTTAAGCTACTGTGCAGATTCAAACATATCATCCGACATTCTTGAATCTACACATGAGAGTATCGATGCTATTAAAAATCGAATTATGTATAACGACTGTTTATGCTTATGTGATCCTGACGGTTCAATACAGGGAACTGTTACATTAAGCTTCACAAATAATCCGCTTAAATACAGTTTCTCAAAAAAAAGTGAAATTTTTCTTAAGGATTACGATAAATGTATATACATTTCAAGATTTGCAGTTGATTCATCTCTCAGAGGAACAGGCTTGGGACTGAAGCTTCTCAATTCTGCCGATGATATTGCAAAAAAACGAAACTGTTCTTTATTCCTTTTACACACTGCATTAACAAATTCAGAACGTTGTAACTACTATCGTAACAGAGGTTTTGACGTGCTTGACTTTGAATCTTCGAGAGGCTATCCCAGAGGACTTTTTTACAAGACAGTATAACAACCATCTTGTTTACTCTTCAGACTGTCAGATAAATTCAGTAACAAAAATAAAGCAATCCTTAGTTCTCTCGTCTATGTGAAGCTTACCTGCAGCAGCCATAGCAGACTGCTTATTATCAAACAAACCGTAGCAGGCGCTTCCGGAACCGCACATCATAGTAACAATTGCCTGATTATCTTCTATAGCTGACAAAATATCATTTATCGCCGGCACAATCGAAGCAGCTATTGTCTGTAAATCATTTTCCAAACAATTTGCTACTTTCTTTATTCTGTCAACAGCAGGTTCTTCAGCGTCAATAACAGATAATATCGAATCTAATTTTGTTGCCGCAAAAGAACAACCCTGGCTGTCAAATCTGCTGAAGCATTCAGCTGTCGGGACACCCGCAGAAGGCTTTACAATCACTATATGAATTCCGGCAAGTGAATTCATCGGTGTTATCTTCTCACCGACTCCTCGACAGTATTGTGTTTTACCATAAAGAAAAAACGGAACATCCGCACCGAGACGGGCAGCCAACTTATTAAGCTGAGAAATGGAAAAATAATTGTTACAATGTTCATTCAATATGAGCAATATACATGCTGCATCTGAACTACCGCCGCCCATTCCGGCTTCCGAAGGAACTTTCTTCTCTAATCCGATTGTTACTGAAAAATTCAACTGTGAACCGGTTCTGTACGCATATTCCTTGGCATATAAATCAGCTGCTTTATAGCAAAGATTTTTATATGGCGGAATGTCAGAACTGCAGTTTAATACAATTTTGAAATTCTCTTCGTCATTAATAGAAACGCTGATTTCATCACCCAAAGCGATTTCCTGCATAACTGTTGATAATTCATGATAACCATGCGGAAGAGTACCGCAAATCTTCAAAAAAAGATTTATCTTGGCATTAGCCGTCATCTCATATTCGTGCAACAAGAAAAGTCTCTCCTATTCACAATATATAAATTACAAATTCAGACTACATTTTATTGCCGAATCAGCAAATTTGCAAGCAAATAATCAACTAATTAATTGCAAAAAAAAGAAAACAGGAAGTGTATGCTTAAGCCGTCGTAGGAGAAATATGAATAAGAAAAGGACGGTCACGCATACAAACCAGTTTTCATCGAACAACACGGTTAGTTTACAACTTATTAACAATTACGTAAATTAACATAATAAACAAAAAGACATCGACCTATTCGGTCGATGTCTAACATTTGCACTAAAACCGTTAATTGACTGTATCAGGCACTTGCCTCATCGCTGTTGCTTACAGGAACAACAACGCGAACATTCTTTGTAAGCACATCAATATAGCTGAATGATACCAACTCGTATGTCTTGCCGTCCTTCTTAAGGCACTTAACATTAAAAAAATTATCATAACAACCGTCTACAATACCATCATTAACAATAAGTCTTTTACGTCCGCCGTTTGAGGTTAAACGGATTCTATGACCGATTAATGATATAAGTTTATTTTTACAAATGTCTACGTCTGATGAAATAATCATAAATCTTTCCTCCAAATAACCACGCAACTGAATTATATAGTCTGTTCTACTATTTGTCAATACGGCGACACAATATATTGTGTCTTTTTATGCTTTTCTTACAAAATCTAGTGTTTACAATGTTGTGTCTAGAAAACTTTTAATCAATATTGTAAAATCATATCTATGTATAAAATATGCTTTTCGAGAGGTGAAGGAAGATGTTAAGTGATATTGAAATTGCGTCTGGTGCAAAGATGAATCCGATAGAAGACATCGCTGCTGAAATCGGTTTAAGTAAGGATGAGATAGAACAATACGGTAAATATAAAGCAAAAGTACCGCTCAGCGTCATTTCTTCACGTAAGAATAAGCCTGACGGAAAGCTCGTTCTTGTTACAGCTATGAACCCTACTCCTGCAGGTGAAGGTAAAACTACTGTAAGTATCGGTCTTGCACAGGCATTAAAAAAGCTTAACAAGAATGTAATGCTTGCCCTTCGCGAGCCTTCTCTCGGACCGGTTTTCGGTGTTAAGGGCGGCGCTGCAGGCGGAGGATATTCTCAGGTCGTGCCTATGGAGGATATAAATCTTCATTTTACCGGCGATCTTCATGCCATTACAGCTGCCAATAATCTTCTCGCAGCTATGCTTGATAATCATCTTTTCCAAGGAAATGAATTGAATATCGACCCTGAAAGAGTTCTTTGGAAGAGATGTCTTGATATGAATGACCGTGCGCTGAGAAGAATTGTTGTAGGTCACGGTGACACAAAGAGTTGCGGCGTAGAAAGAGATGATATTTTCCAAATTACCGCTGCTTCCGAGGTTATGGCAATTCTTTGTTTGTCCGCAGATCTCGAAGACTTGAAGAACAGACTCAGAAACATTGCAGTTGCTTATACCTATGACGGTAAATTGGTTACATGCGGAGATTTGCACGCAGAAGGTGCGATGACTACACTCCTCAAAGATGCCATCTCCCCTAACCTCGTTCAGTCACTTGAGCATGTTCCTGCTTTTGTTCACGGCGGTCCGTTTGCCAACATCTCACACGGCTGTAATACTATAGTAGCCACAAAGGCAGCTCTTAAGTTAGCTGATATTACAGTAACCGAAGCCGGATTCGGCGCAGATCTCGGTGCTGAGAAATTTCTCGATATCAAATGCCGTAAGGCAGGTATTTGGCCTGATGCAGTTGTAATAGTTGCTACCTGTCGTTCTCTTAAGTATAATGCAGGAATTCCTAAGGCTGAACTTAATACACCTAATGTTGAGGCAGTCAGAATCGGTTTTGCAAATCTTTCAAAACATATAGAAAATATGAAAGGCTTCGGAATCCCTTGCGTAGTTGCTGCTAACAGATTCCTCACCGATACAGATGAAGAAATTGCCGCTATGAAAGAGCTTTGCGAACAATTCGGTGCTTCATTTGCTCCTTGCGAGATTTTTGCCAAGGGTGGAGACGGCGGAATTGAACTTGCTGAAGCAGTTTTGGACAAGATGGCTTCAAATTCTGATAAAAAACCGCAATATACATACGAACTCAATGACTCCGTAGTTGATAAGATAACAAAGGTTGCAACAAAGATTTACGGTGCCGCTGATGTTAATATTCTCCCTGAGGCAAAAGAGAAAATCGATAATTTTACAAAGGACGGTTTCGGTAATCTTCCGATATGTATTGCCAAAACTCAGTATTCACTTTCAGATAATGCAAAGGAATTGGGCAGACCTGAGAATTTTACGCTCACTGTAAGAGACGTTTATCTCAGCGCAGGTGCAGGTTATCTTGTTGTTCTGACAGGTAATATACTTACAATGCCGGGACTTCCGCCGCATCCTGCAGCATTAGATATTGATATAGACAACGACGGAAAAATTAAAGGATTATTCTGATATTCTTCCATGAGATATCCGAATCCGACATTTCTTAATAAAGCTTCTGATATCAGATACAAGCGAGGCAGGTTAACAATCATAATAGTAACCTGCCTGGTTGTTTTGTTAACTGTTATTCTGTTTGTAGCTAAAATATCATCCATGCAGGATTTTTATCGAGAGAAATATCCGGATTTGGTCGGCGCTGCTACCACGGAAGAAAACACCGCAGATTTCACAATAAAGGATTATGATGCGATTGCTTCGGATAACATGACCGAAACCTCGGCAACTACAGTTGCCGAGACTACTGAAACCACGGTATTGGGACCGATTATCGGAGAAACAACTTCCGAGACAACCACTGAGGAATCAACAACCGCTACACAAAACAATTCGCCTGACGGATTCAAACCGGAAGAGAATATTTACTTCTCAAATTATTATCCGCTTCAAACGATATCCCATGAGGAACGTGACATGGCTCTGGATGTTCTCAAACAGGAAATCTCGGACTATATCAAAGAACATTCAGAAGATGAGCGCATAGCCTTCAGATACGTGAATCTCAATTCAAATGAGACATTGGGTTGTAATGACCTTGAAATCATTCTTCCGTCTGCGTCATACATCTTACCTATAGAGATGCTTTATTATAAAGGAATCACAGACGGTATTTACAGCACGATAGAAGTCAGAACTTATCAGGGTGAGACAATTCCCGGCGGGCGCAGCTATATTGCCGAGAATTATGAACCGGGAAAACAGTTCTATATGAGAAATCTTGCCTCAATTGCTGTAAAAAACAATGATTACCTTGCAATTAACTATCTTCTGAATTATATGGGCGGCATAGAATCTATATCATCTTCACTTTATGAAATGGGCGGTTACATTGATTACAGTGATAAATATACATACGAAGATTATACTCATGCTTTGATTAATTCAACATATACAAGTTCTTGTTATGATATGACTCAGTATATGCGCACATTTTACTATGATTATCATCGGGATTCTTCAACATATCAGCAGTTGCTTAATGATTTGGCAAATTCAAACATAAACTCCGGAATAAGCAATATTTTTTCCGCCGATAACAATAATCTCATCTTAAACGTCACCGGAACAGACGATAATCGTCATGCATATTTTGCAATGGCACTTATCGATGGAGAGGAGCCTTTTATCGTAGCAGTATACGCTGAATGTGACTCGGCTGATCGTGCCGGAGTAATCCAATCTGATTTATCTACATATTTATTAAGATTTATATCGAATTGTCATAATTAATATGTTATAATAGTCCGCGAATGCATCCCATCTGATCTGTAGTCGGATGTGGGTCTCGTGCAATATAGTGCTATGAATCCTGTCAGGTCCGGAAGGAAGCAGCAGTAAGTGGATTTCTGTATGTGCCGCGAGGGTGCCTGCACCGACTGCAGTTTAGGTGGGATGAGTTTATATAAATGACATTTAAAAAAATATTACAAAAACATTCGTCCTTATTCAAACTGCTTGCGGCGGCAATCAACATTTGTTCATATCGTGATTTACCCTTAACGGTGCCGTCTCAGCCAGTCAACCCTTGCTTGAAAAAACGGTGTAGGATATATATAATTTACGTGAATATGAGGGTACTTTAATAATATAAGCAGGAACAAATATACTATGGAACATATCGCTTTATACAGACAATTTCGTCCGCAGACATTCGATGATATAGTTGAACAGGAAAATGCGGTTACCACATTAAGGCAAACAGTAATTTCCGGTAAAATCGGACATGCTTATTTATTCTGTGGTACAAGAGGAACCGGTAAAACAACTATAGCTAAAGTTTTTTCCCGTGCAATTAACTGTGAACACCCAATAAACGGAAATCCTTGTAACGAGTGTCCTACTTGCAAAGGAATTTCAGATTCCACTTTGATGGACGTAATTGAAATAGATGCCGCTTCAAATAACAGTGTCGACAATGTTCGTAAAATATGTGAAGAAGTGGTATATGCTCCTTCTCGTGCACCTTATAAGGTATATATAATCGATGAGGTGCATATGCTTTCAACAGGAGCTTTCAATGCGCTTCTTAAAACGCTTGAAGAGCCGCCTAAACATGCTGTATTTCTTCTGGCAACTACCGAACCTCATAAGATTCCGGCAACTATTCTCTCCAGATGTCAACGATTCGATTTTAAAAGGATTACTTTAGATGCTATCGTTAAACGTTTGCAGTACATTTGTTCAAAGGAATCGATCCCTGCCGATGATGAAGCATTAAGACTTATTGCTTCACTTGCCGACGGTGCATTACGTGATTCGATTTCTCTTCTTGATCAGGCACAATCCGCTGCACAAACAACTGCCAACGGAAATAAGCGCCTTATTACTGCTCAGTCAATCGAAGAAATAACCGGAACAGTAGACAGAAAATTCATGTACAACATGGCAGATGTCTTAATAAAAGGCAGCTATGATAAGTTGTTACCTTTATGCGATGAATTATTTAAATCAGGACGCGATTTAACAAGATTTGCAATTGATTTAGGCGGTTACTTCAGAGATTTACTTGTTGTACGTATGATGCCTGATCCTACTTCACTGGTTACTGCTTCTGCAACAACTCTTAAAGCTATGTATTCACTTGCTTCAACAGTATCTGCCGAGACGCTTGTTGCCTTTATATCATACTTATCAAATCTGGTATCTGAACTTAAGTGGTCACCTTCAACCAGAACAACTTTTGAGATATCTCTTTTGAGGCTTTGCGGCCGTAAGGTTAAAACAGATATCCCGCCTTTGGTTATACCTGACTTCGTAAAGAAGCAAGCTAAAGCTGCTGAGGAAATATCTGCCCGCTATAATGAAAGCAATGCTGATAATGCTGTAAAAGACAATACGCCTTCAAAAGAAGCATCTTCTGAATTAAACAAATCCGAGGAGACAGCTAAGACTGTTGAGAATGATTCGGCTTCAAATAAAAAAGATGATTCCGTAAAATCTTCGGCTGACAACAATTCAGACAATAAAAACGCTGACATTAAATCAAGCGAGACTGAAAAGGATATTGAAGTTAAAGAAGTAAAGACAGAAGAATCGTCAAAAACTTCAGATTCTGCAAAGGCAGACAAAGTTACTGAAAACACTGATTTGCCTAAGCCGGCCGTTTCTCTCGAAGCGAACAAGCCTGCTGAAGCGGACAAGCCTGTTGAATCGACCAAGTCTGCTGAATCAGCAAAATCCGAAACCACTGAAAAGAGTGAAAATAAAGAAGAGAAAAAATCAGTTTCAGACCTTTTCTCTTCAATTTCAAGTCTCAGTAAGTCCTCTTCACTTCTTGACAGATTGAATTCAGATGTTCCCAAAACTCCCGGAATTAAACCGGACGATGATATAAAAAAATCTTTTGTTGAGCAGGTAGCTTCGAATCCTGATATACCGGAGGAGGATAAACCTCTCGAGAATCAGATGGATTTATTCTCAATGGGCGGAGTTACCGAGAAAAAGCCATCAAATTCTTCGCGTAAATCCAAGCTTTCTCAATTCAGCAGCAATTCCGGTTTATTCTCAACACCTTCCTCACTGTTTACCGTTTCAGATACTTCAGCTGAGGACAGCAAACCTAAAATTGAACCTGAAAAAAACAAAGAAGAAACAAAAATTGATGAATCAGAAAACAAAAAATCAACTCATCGTTCAATGATAGCGGAGGTTTATGATTCTTCAAAGGATTTACCTGAACTTAAGATACAGGAACCAAAGAAAACAAGTGAAATTCCTTCGGATGCACCTGTTGATATCAATGCGTTGTGGTCCGGAATAGTTAATTCATTTGCAGATGAAGACTATGAGTTTTACCTGAAAATATCGGGAGCTTCAATCAAATCTTCGGAAAATCATCTTTATATTATTTTCGCGCATCTGGATGAAAACAGCGTAAAGGAACTGATTTCTTCAGATTCGTGTAAAATACTGCGTAACAAACTCAAGGCTGTTTTCCCTGAATATTCATTTTTTATGTGCTCGGAAAATCAGTATAACACTTATGTTGGAAAGAACGGCGGCAACCAAGCCGAGATAAAAAAGAATTTTGCAGAATATGTAAATAACAGAAACGAAACCAGCGGTATGCAAGGTCAAATAGACTTTAGTGAGAACTGGTAAAAAAACAAATATCGGAGGATAAGAAAATGGCAAAAAACGGTTTCAGAGGTATGGGCGGAATGGGCAATATGAATAATCTTGTTGCACAGGCTCAGAAAATGCAGAGAGATATGACAGCTGCACAGGATAAGGTAAATGAATTGCGTCTCGAGGGCACAGCAGGCGGAGATAAGGTAAAACTTACACTCGGCGGTGATCAGAAGATTTATTCTCTTGAGATTGCACCGGAAGTATGTGATCCGGATGATACAGAGATGCTCAGCGATTTGATTCTTGCTGCATACAATAACGCAAGAGAGCAATATCAGGCTAAGTATGACGAGATTATGGGCCAGGCTACAGGCGGAATCAAACTTCCTTTTAACTTCTGATTTATATGGCACATTATTCACCATCGGTTGAAAATCTAATAAATAAACTTGCAGGTCTACCGGGAATAGGAAGAAAGTCCGCGCACAGACTCGCCTTTCATATTCTTTCATTAGATAAGGAAGAGGCAAAAGCTATCAGTGACGCGATAATTGAAGCACACAGCAAAACTATTCGTTGTTCGTGTTGCCAAAATTTCACTGACAGCGATCCGTGTCCTATTTGTGCGGACCCCAAACGTGACCGAACAACTATTTGCGTGGTTGAATCTCCGAGAGATGTCGCCACTATTGAAAGAACACATGAATACAGAGGACTTTATCACGTACTTCACGGTGTTTATAATCCGATTGATGTACGCGCTATGGAACGTGTTACATTGAAACAGTTGTTTGCACGCCTTTCTTCAGAAAGTTCTGTTAATGAGATTATTGTTGCAACAAATCAGAACATCGAAGGCAATGCTACTGCGCTTTATATTTCCAGACTTCTTAAAGAAACCGGCATTAAGGTTACCCGCCTTGCTTCCGGTCTCCCGATGGGTTCTGACATAGAGTATGCTGATGATCTCACTTTATCAAATGCACTCAAAGGACGTGTAGAAATAGGCTAGGAATCAATATGAGGTTAGATAAATTTCTTAAAGTATCCCGAATAATCAAGCGAAGAACAGTAGCAAATGACGTATGTTCATTAGGTCGTGTTACTGTAAACGGACGTGAAGCAAAACCATCCGTTAAGCTCAAGGTCGGAGACATTGTCGAAGTTGTTTTCGGAAACGGAACCGTTAAATTCAAAGTATTGATGTTGAATGAGACCGTTCGCAAAGAAAATGCTTCTGAAATGTACGAACTTATCGAGGGCTGACATCATTCATTACGACACTTGACTGAGGAAAATATATACAGGGGAAACTCCGCCACGTTTTTCATTACAACCGGCGGGGTTTTTCTTGCAATTTTTTTATATATCGACGATAAGTTATCCCTGCGCATTGCGTACTCACCCTGAATCTTACGGCTATTTGTTCCACAATATCTTCTGCAGCGTTCTTATTGTCATTGGTAATAAATTCAAGTGCCGAATCAGGAATAAGCATCAGGGAAGCAAAGTAATTGGCCTCGGTTTCTTCTATTCTTCCCTGTTTGCAATGACCTAAAACAATATGTCCCAACTCGTGCATAAGTGTAAATCTCGTTCGAACCTCTGATACCGAATCATTATAAAACACAACAGGATGACCGTTGATTTTACCGCAAAAACCATCTTCACTTGCAGCTATAGCTCTCGTAATATCAACATACGGTAAATCACTGTATTTGATAACATCTATATCGCAACTTCTGTACACCGAATCAATATCTATCGGAAAATGCTTGATTTCTGCCTTTAAATATACTGCGCTGACAGCGGCTTCAATTCTTTCTTTATCTTTTTTTGTCATAAAAAAATACCATCCTGTATAAAATTAATCTACAGAATCGTATTTAGCTTTTAAGCACTCTCTTCCACGAGAGAATTATATCATTAGGCATTCATTATTTAAAGATACTGATTAATTGAAAATCACGTCCCTTTATACAAGGAACGTGACTTACCAATCATTAAAGCTTGTTACGCTGAATTTTACCGCTTACGGATTTTGGCAATTCATCACGGAAAACAACAATACGCGGATATTTATAAGGCGCTGTCTTTTCCTTAACATATCGCTGAATCTCTTTAACCAATTCATCCGAAGGTTCAGTGCCCTTTACGAGAACTATTGAAGCCTTTACAACCTGACCTCTTACTTCATCCGGTGCAGCTGATACACCGCATTCAAGAACGTACGGAAGCTCCATAATTACGCTCTCTATCTCGAAAGGTCCTATACGATAACCCGAAGACTTAATAACATCATCTGCACGACCTACATACCAATAGAAACCGTCCTCATCCTTCCAAGCTAGATCTCCTGTGTGGTAATAACCGTCATGCCATACCTCTGCAGTTCTCTCTTCATCATTATAATATCCGGTAAAGAGTCCGCAAGGTGCACCGTCTGAGATGTCAATAACTATCTCACCGGTCTCACCTGTAGGAACAAGTTTTCCTTCAGCATCCATAAGTGCAACTTTATATATAGGTGCAGGTTTACCCATTGAACCAAGTTTATGCTTCGCTCCGACAAGGTTGCCTATAATCATGGTTGACTCTGACTGACCGAATCCCTCTATTATCTGAAGTCCCGTAGCCTTCTCAAACTGTTTATATACCTCAGGATTTAAAGCCTCACCTGCAGTTGTCATATGCTTAACAGATGAGAAATCATACTTCGAAATATCCTGTTTAACCATCATACGAAGAATAGTAGGCGGAGCACAGAAAGTAGTTATATGATATCTCGCAAACATCGGAAGAATATCAGCTGCATCAAAGCGATCAAAATCATATACAAATGTTGCAGCCTCGCAGAGCCACTGACCGTAAAGCTTACCCCACATAGCCTTAGCCCATCCTGTATCGGATATTGTAAGATGCAAGCCGTCAGGATCAACTGTATGCCAATACTTAGCTGTATGGAAATGTCCAAGAGGATACTTATAGTTATGTGCAGCTATCTTCGGATATCCTGAAGTACCTGAAGTAAAGAACATAAGCATCAAGTCATCTCCGCCCGGAGCATTCTCATCTCTTTTATATCTTGTCGAATACAAAGTATATTCATCATTAAAGCTTCTCCAGCCTTCCTTGGCACCGTTTACAAGAATCTTGTGCTTAAGTGTAGGACAATTAGCAGCCGCAATATCTGCCTGATTTGCTACATCACCGTCACCGGTACACAAAATAGCACATATTCCCGCAGACTGAAATCTGTATTCAAAATCATGTGATTGAAGCTGACATGTTGCCGGGATAGCAATAGCTCCGAGCTTGTTAAGACCCAGCATTGCGAACCAGAACTGATAGTGACGCTTAAGAACCAGCATTACTCTGTCGCCCTTCTTAATTCCGAGTGACTTAAAATAGTTGGCACACTGATTTGAAGCCTTACTCATATCCGAGAATGTAAATCTTCTCTCAGTTTTGTGTCCTGATACGTGAAGCATTGCAAGTTTATTAGGTTCACGCTCAGCAAGTGCATCAACCAAATCAAAAGCAAAATTAAAATTCTCCGTATTCTTAAATTTTATTGAAGTCGGAGTTCCCTTCTCATTTACTTCAACGTCAATATATTTCTTATATATTCTGTCTTTCTCATCACGCTCAATCACTGATTTATCATCGATACCGTTTCCGGTAATCATCTCAGGTATCGGGCTTCCCTTAGGATTCATCACAAAAGCATAGAATACACATTTCTCTCCGTTTACGGCAATCATGCCGTGCGGTGTGCTTGAATCGTAATATATACTGTCACCCGGGCCCAGTATCTCGCTGTGTTCACCTACCTGAACTTTCAGATGTCCCTCAAGAACAAGATCACATTCCTGTCCGTCATGTGTAGTGAGTTCTATATCCTTCATATCTGCATCAGGATCAAACGGACACTCTACATACAACGGCTCGGTAATTCTGTCCTTAAAAGCGTAAGCCATATTATAATATGTCATACCATGTGCCTGAGAAATCATCTGTCCTTCTCCGGCTCTGGTCAATGTAAAAGACTTAAGCGTTGGGCTGTGGCCTTCAATAATATCTGTAACATTCACATTCAATGCTTGGCTGCATCTGTAAATAAAAGCAAAAGTTAAATCCTTAAGTCCGGTCTCACAAAGTTGATATTCAGAAAGAGATACAGCTGTTTTCTTTGCCATATCCTCTTCGCTTATGCCCTCAAGCATACGCAGTTCCTTAATTCGTCCGGCCATTTCCTTAATCTTGTAGTTCAGACTCGGTATCTTTTCCATCTTCCCGCTTCCTTTCCCTCTCGAAAAGCTTAATTCATAAGTTTTCATTTCAAACACAAACAAAAACGCCCGTCTCAGAAGCTTATGTTTGCTTTGAGACGAGCGCCAATTAATATCTACATAATAATTGCCGGCACCCGCGGTACCACTCAAATTGCAAAGCTTACGCTTTACCTCTTATCGGAGTCCAACAACTCCTATGCACTAACGCAGCAATCACGGGCGGAGTCTATTAAGATTAAATCCGTTCTTTCCGCCGGCTCAGAAGCTACATACATTGAAACTTTGTTATAACGACTCGCACCGATATGTCGTCTCTCTGTAATAAAAAGTCATTCAACGAACTCTTCGTCATAGCCTTTAAGTATTTGTCTAACGACTTTTCATATTAAAACACATTTTTGAAAATAATACAAGACTATATAAAAATTACTCTTAGGTTACAACTGCTCATATAATATTGTACTCATTACATTTATGTTTTATCATAAATGTGATAAAGAGAGGTATTTTATGAGCAAGCCAGGTAAAACAAGAGGCGGAATATCGCTTATTACAACTGTTTTGGCTATCGCAGCCGCAGTAATAGTAATTTTGTGCATAACACGTATTCGTGATATGAAAATTCAGTATGCCCGTCTTAATGAAGAAAGTGTAAGACTTGCTCAGGAAGAAGAGGAGCTCAAAGCTAAAATCCGCGATCTCCAAGGATATAATGAGAACGGTTATGATGCCGATTATGTAGAATCAATGGCACGACATAATCTCGATATGGTTTATCCGGGTGAGGTTATCTTCAGAACTGAAGAATAAATCTTTTATTCATCACAAAGTTTAAACTGAAAACGTTCAAATTCAACTTTCTGCGAGAATTGTTCCGAGAAAAAAATGGTCTGTCTGAATGCAGCAAATTCCTGCGTATTCTTATCAAGCCACAACGGAACAGGTATATCCATTTTACGACAAAGAAGTATTAGAGAATTTTCAAGTTCCTTACTGAATCTCAGGGTCTCATCCTCATATGTTACATATTCAACATTAAGAAGAACACTTTCTCTGAACAATCTTCCTTCAACCTTCATTTATCAACCTCACAATGATTTTGTATCTAATTATAGCATATTGCACCAACCTTACCACACTTTTGCCACATATAGATAATCTATAATACTTTTACAGTGGTATCATAAGGTTGTTCGTAAGACCACTCCTAACTTCATAACACCCTTCTAGGCACAGAAATTTTTCTGTGCCTAATTAATTTTAGATAAATTTCTGTTATTATATATGTCATGAATTACAATTTACCTGAATTTAAATATAAGAAACCATATAAGTATCCCGTTCGCCTTGTCTTTGAAGATGACAAGCTTGTTGTATATGTTTTCGCAAAATTCAGTAAGGATTTCCTTAAACAATATACTAACCTCAAAGAATCGGCAAAGGATTCAATGCTTGAATGCAGAAACGGTTTTTTCAGCTTCGCAGATGCTGTTTGTGAAGGAATCATACGCAATTGGAACGGACGCTATGAGTTGCCTGACGGAAGCAAAGTCAGCATAGAAGTAAAGATTATCCGATATAACGGAGTAAAGACAAAACAAAAATACATCTCCTTTAGGCATTCAAGGTATAATATGTTCTCACATGTTACCAGTCCTGTTTATAGATGGGTTTGGGGACTCGTCCCAAATAAATTTCACTTGGAAAGCGCCGGATTTAACTGGTCACCGCGTAATCCGGGAACAGTTTATCTTTGCAAATGTCGCTCACTTTATTTCTTTGAGCAGACAGCAGCGCATGAATTCGGTCATATCTTGGGACTCGGTGATACGTACGGTGCTTGGTACAGATTTTTTTATGATATGCCCGGTACCGAGAATTACATGATGTATCACAATTATCGTGTCAGCAACGAGGAAATTACTATGATGCTGCGCGCGCAATCCGTCGGAAAAATGCAGTATTTCCCCTATAAATTCTCGTTTAAGCATGTATGCCATAAATTAAAACACATCATAAAACAAAAAAGAGCAAAATAAAACCTTCCCGTAATTAACTTAATCAAGGGAAGGTTTTTACTTAACTCTTAAGAGTATTAACCACGCTCATTAACAACAGTCTGACATTTGTCTTCCATTATTGAGATTACCTCATCCAAGCTCTTCTGACCTGCAAAGAAAGGCTGAATTTCCTCTGCAATAATCGTACTGATTTCTTGGTCCTGTCCGGATATAGAATCAATTGCCTCAACAAATTCCAAGGCCTTTTGAACATCAGCTTCAGTAGCTTTCTTTGATGGCATACCATATTCTATAAGTTCCTGTTCGGTACTCCATTTCAGGTTATCTTCCACTTCAGCGTTAAAATTTTTCAAAGCATTTGCGCTCTGTTCCTGCATAACACTTTTTGACACTGTAATATCCCATACATACTTTAAAATATCATCCTGAAGCATCGTATTAACAAATTCCCAAGCGCCGTCAACATTTGCACACGATGCTGAGATTGCAACGGATTCTTCTATTCTGACAGAAGGTCCTCTTCCGTTAAAGGAAGGAATACCGTAAATTGCCTTTGGCTCGTTTCCTCTTAACATCTCATACAAATAACTTCCGACATCATACATTGTGAATGTGCTGATTTTATTATTCTGTTCTTCATACATATATCCTGAACCCGAGCCGGCAAAAACATCCTCTTCTTCCTCATATTTACTCATTTCAGGAAGCTCAGCACAGTATTCACAGATTGCCTTAAACTCCTCATTATCCAGATTTACTTTACCCTCTGAGTCTACAATCGAAGTTTCCATCGAATCAAGAAGCTGCATAAAGATACCTAACCTGCCGCTAAAATCTCTGAAAGGATCTCTTCCGTTGTTATACTCATCGATAGCACCGAGATACTCATCAAAGGTAAATCCTTTTCCGTTTGAAGATACACCTTCAGGTCCGATCATTGCGTCGCAATAGACAGCAATCGGCAACTGATAAAGTGCATCACCGGTTCTGTTTGCTTCGAAAATGTTAGTATAATATTTGTCAGCTGAAAGCTCTGACACATATTCTGACAAATCAACAAGATAATCACTGTTATTCAACTGAGTAAACGAGGCCGCATCAAGAATAATATCAGGACCCTCTCCGTTCATCAAATCCATAGCAAGCTGATTATTCAACTCAGCAGCGCCTTTCATATAAGCTAACGAATATTCATCATTTGACATATCTGATGCATCTTCAATATCGACGTTTGCAGAAGAATATTTATCGGTATAAGTAATGAAATACTTATCATTGGTCTGATTAAATTGGTAAATTGCTTCGCCGATAGCTGCACTGAAATAATATATACTTGCTGCCTTAAGAATTACTTTTCCTGCATTAGGATTAGAGGAAGCACGTGTGAATCTATAGACTCCGTATTTCTCGTAACTTTCAGCACCGGCACTCTCGTTCTCGTAAATAGAGCCTGCAAAAATCACTTCATCATCACTGACTGAAAGAGGCTGCATCATGTTGATATCATTAAGATTAACATTGCACTCAGCAAAGCTGAATATCTTCTCCTTTGTACCGGCTTTGTAGTCAACTTTATATAAACCTTCTGTATCACTTACATACAACTCACCATCAAGTTGAATTATATTCCAGGAAAGATTTTTCAACTCCTCTGATATTTCAACTTTCTCCGTACTCATTGAATTAATATTCAACTGAATGTACTCATCATTTTTGTCAGTATACACAATAAACAATATTTCGTCATCAGATATACTGAATACATTGGAAACACCATATACTTCTCCAGCATCGGTAACCTCTGCTAAATCCAAAACCTCAGCTTTACCATCTTTAATAACTTGCAAATTGTATGTTACTGAGCTGTAATCTTCAGTGTATGTGTAATACGGAACTACAACGCAACTGTCAAATCTATATTCTTGATCACTGTAAGTATAATCATCAACTAATGAGAACTTGGATATATCACTATCGGTATTTGGCTCAGAACTTACTTTTCCGCTCTCTGCATCTATGTCATAATACATCATTTTTGATTCGCCGGAATTCATATCAAAATTATTCACCGAAAGTAAAAGCTTACCATTATCTGAATAAAAATTATTAACACTCGATGAAGAATCTCTTGTGTATGAATTAAATGATTTTAAATCAGTTAACCAAAGCTTATGACCGCTCATATCATAGGCAACAAGAGCATAATAAGAAGTATCTACATATTCATAATCGCTCCAATCTTCTTCCCCTTCTTCATACCACTCATCATCTTCAGACTCTTCTTCGGCATTTTCAAAATCCTCTGATTCTTCATCAGATTCTTCTGTATCGTCACCTTCTACAGTTGTTTCTGCTACCGGGGCACCCTTGGCAATGTTATCATTCTCTTCTGTATCATCTTCAAATTCATCTGCGTCTTCAATGATTTCTGCATCTTCATCTGTTTCTTCTGAATTATTGTCAGCTGAATCGTCTTCCTCACCAATAAAAACAGTCTCTTCTACCACAGCTCCGGCCGGTCCGACTATAGGATAATTTTCCTCATATGGATAATAACCGCTAACCAACATAATTATCTTATCATCAACAACCTCAGCTTTTTGAAACCAGTACCAATCCAAGCCAAGCTCCTTGAATTCTTCTCCGAATATAGTTCTTGTCGAATCAAACCAAGGGTCACTTTCTGATATTTCAACCACTTCGTTCTTAACGGATTTATCCTTGTCTTTACCAAATAAACTACAACCGGAAACAGACAGGACAGAGCCGGAAAACATAAGACCGACTAACATAACGGACATTAACTTACTTTTCTTCATAAGACCTCCTTAAACTGAATAAAACGGACTACTGATCCTCTATTACACTATTCCGTCAATAGTGATAACATTACTATAAAATTATTAAAGCAGATTTATCTCTGCTGTTTATAGATTACTGAATTATGATACTATTGTTTAAGAAAAATAAAACAAAAAAACGTTTAAGAAATCATTAAATTAGAGGAGATTATTATGAAAATTGTTGTTCTTGACGCCGGTGCTGCTAATCCGGGCGATTTATCATGGTCGTCCTATGAACAATTAGGAGAAGTAATTGCATATCCGTATACTTCACCGAATGAACTTATAGAACGTGCAAAAGATGCAGAAATATGCCTTACTAATAAAACCTGTTTTACTGCTGATGTTATATCTCAATTACCAAAGCTTAAATACATAGGAGTATTGGCAACAGGCTATAATGTAGTAGATACAGAAGCTGCACACAAAAGAAATATTATAGTAACCAATGTCCCTGAATATGCAACATTCGCCACAGCTCAAATGACTGTTGCGCTTCTTTTGGAGATGGTAAACCACGTAGGACTCCACAGTTCGAGCGTTATGAACGGTGATTGGGTTAAATCCGAACAATTCTGCTATTGGAAACAACCGCTCACTGAATTGTGGAATAAAACCGTGTGCATAATCGGACTTGGAAAAATCGGTTGTCGGGTTGCCGATACTCTTTCATGCTTAGGTATGAACGTAATCGGTGTAGGACACAACAAAAATAAAGCTTATCCTGATTTTAAGTATCCTATTCTTACTTTCGAGGAAGCACTTTCAAATTCTGATTTTATTTCTCTTCATTGTCCGCTTAATGACAGTTCAAAAAATCTTATCAACAAAAACACCATCTCTCAAATGAAAGACGGTGTACGAATAATTAATACTGCCCGCGGTCCGATAGTAAATGAAAACGATATATTTGATGCATTGGTATCCGGCAAGCTTGCAGGATATGCAGCAGATGTTATAGCAAAGGAACCAATGACGACTGATTGTAAGCTTCTCGGTGCCCCTAACTGTCTTCTCACTCCGCACACGGCTTGGGCTCCTCTTGAGACAAGAATCAGATTATTGGATGAAGCATATAAAAACTTAAATGCTTTTATTAACGGCAATCCTATAAACATTGTATGATTACAATGTCTGCAAATGATTAATTAAAATTTCTGATAATGATTGACGGACCCTCGAGTTAAAATAATTCGAGGGCCCGTCAACATATAATAAGGGATAGATATATATAGAAAAATGTCTTAATGATTGGAAGATTTAACTCTTCCCGTCTATTCTACTGAATCTTTTCCGATTTTACAATGACTATCTTAATTATTTCTTAATAATTGTTGAATTGTTAATAATTAGGTCTTAATCATGACTTTTTTTGTCAGATTTATCGCATTAAATGTCGAGTAAATAATACAAATATAAACAAACATTTATTAAATAAATAATCGCCTTACTTTATTCTTTTTTGTCTTGAAATACCCCAAAAGAAGAAAACGATAATTATCAAAGCCTGAATTAAGAGCTGCGGTGCAAGTACTTTTGTATTATCTGAAATAATACTGCACACCTTACCGCTGAAATTCTTAATTGCTGTCACTTCTAATGCATACGGCACAATAAAATCCGCTATAAGTTTGGCACCGACAAGAGCAGTAAACACCTTGATGGCAATTTTTTGGATAAAACGGACAGCTATACCAAAAACAAGACCGATACCTAATCCAATTAAAAGCGCCTTCACTCTCGACATTCCGTTAGGGTCTATAAGCACGCTTATGTATCCGTTATAAAATAAATAACATCCTGCAATAGTAGTCAGCAAAACAACCGCCTTCGTATACAGAGCATACGACATTAAAGCACACAACACGATTGCAGTTCCTACTATAATCAGACGCGTTTTCTCAGGATCGGAACTTATAAAATATCTCTTTGTAAATGAATATATCTCATTTCCGGCATAAGAGCCCAAAACACCGAACAAACAAGCTAATGCCAAACGAAACATACTGTATCCGCGAAAACACAGTAATAACCCTATAATAAGCGTCGAGAATTCCAATACCAAATCAACGATTTCAAAAGCAGGCATTATGTCTACACTCCCAATACATTTTTTACATCATTTATTGTGGTCTGCGAGCACAATTCAACTTTAAGCTTCGCTCCTCCGACCATTCCCTTTACATATTGTACCATTGAAGAACGCATCTCGCTAACTGCAAATTTCTCCGGTTTATACTTTGCAGTAAGTTCAAGTTCATGCAAAAGCATAAGCTTACGATGATACTCCGAAGGAAACATAACATCCATTATGTCAGTATTATCAGAATCTGTTACACCCAGATGAAGATTATATTCCTCATCACTTGCAGACAACTGTCTGAAAATCCACGGATTACCGACTGCTGCACGTCCTATCATAACGCCGTCAGCATCGGTCTCATTCATCATATGTTTAAAGTCTTCCCTTGTTTTAATATCTCCGTTTGCCAGAAAAGGTATTCCATATTCCCTTACAGCTTCACGCATCTTCGCTATTAACGGGATATTTACGTCACCATAATACATTTGCTTTGCTGTCCTTCCGTGAACTGCTATTGAAGCTATTCCTGTTTCAGCTAATCTTCTTACAAATTCAGGTCCGTTCAGCGATGAATCATCAAAACCGATTCTTGTTTTTACTGTAACAGGCTTACCGTATTCTGAAGCAGCTTTAACCGCCGTCTTAGTAATCGAAGCCGCTTTCTCGGGATTAAGCATCAGTGCCGAACCTGAACCCGTTTTTACTACCTTCGGAACAGGACACCCCATATTAATATCGATAATATCCACACATGCCAAGCGTTCATCCTCACATATTGCTTTAACAGCAAAATCAAAATCCTCTTCTTCACCGCCGAAAAGCTGGATAACACAGACACCTTCATGTTCAGGATCAATTACCAAATACTTAAAGCTGTAATCAACACCGTTATAAAGAATCGATCTGGCACTGACAAGTTCGGTCGGTTGAATACCCGAACCGAAAGAATGGCAAATTCCCCGCATGGCAACAGTTGTGGCACCTGCCATCGGTGCCAAACAAATATTATTGGGTATTATTACATTTCCGATTCGGAATTCCATTATGCCTAAATCCACCTCAATAAGATTAGATAACTACAGAATATTAAAAAGATACGTTATATAAATATAATGTGCAACAATGCCCAGTACAACCCCGAGAAGCATTGAAAACAAAACATCAGTAAAAAAATGCACACGCAGATAAAGACGGGACAGAGCTATAAGCGTTGCATAAATAAAAGCCAGAACACCGACAGTCGAATTAATAAGAAGAAGAGACGTAGCTGCCGCAAATGAACTCAATGTATGCCCGGAAGGAAAAGAATAATCCCACGGACGTTCTATAAGAAGCTTATATTTTTTGTGAAAAAAAGGTCTGCTTCTTTTAACCAGATTCTTAATTAATATATTTCCGATAATTACGCACAAAATCAAAGCTATTGCATATGAATATAAATCCGACTTGTTACGATCGACTAACAGCATAACACAAAAAACAATAAACCAGATAATGCCGATATTTCCGGTTTTTGTAACAAAAACCATAAAGCGGTCCATAAGCGGTGAATATAAAAAATCATGGAGCTTGTCCAGATTTCTCATCTCAACAGCACAAAACCTGCCGATGTTGTGATCTGCCCGACGTTCCAGTTCCTCCAGAGCCTTTCCTTCTTTACGAAACGCCCTGGCAATCTTCATATCAATATTGTAAAAATCCTCCTGTGAAGAGGGACGTTTAATAATCAGCTTAGTCATCAAATCCACCTTTATTCGGTAAAAACACATTCAACAAATATGATACTACAATAAAATAATAATTTTCCACATTTGTCACTTGAAAACTCCGCTGATAAGGATAAAAATACATAGGTAAGTATTTTAGTGAGGTATATAGGATGAAGGATTGTCTTGTTTACTTTTTTAACGGTTTTCTTGACAGCGGTAAAACATCACTTATTTGCACTTGGGCCGGAAGTGATGATTTTCGTAATACTAAGCTTGTTATTCTTGCAACAGAGGAAGGCGAGATTGAATATGACGATGACGCCTATCCGGGAGCTGAACCGATTGTAATAATTAAGGAACCTGATGAGATTACATCAGAACTGATGTTTGCAATTGAGAAAGAGCACAAGCCTGATTTTCTCTTTATCGAGTGGAACGGTTCCGTATCACCGTCCAAGTTCTTTGATGAGACCGATGTTCCGAGAAGATGGATGCTGGCAGCTTCAATCGTGGTAGTAGATGCTTCAACTTACGGAGGATTTTTCCGTAACATGCAGCCGCTCTTTGCGGATTACTATAAATACGGTGATAATATTTTGTTTAACCGCGTGGATCCTGAAGTAAACAGTCTTCCGAAGCTTCGTGCTTCAGTAAAGGCTATTAATCCGGGAGTGAACATTGCTTTCTTCGGTGAAGACAATGAGCCTGTGCTTATTGAAGACCATCTCCCGTATAATCTTGAAGAAAGTCCTTGCACAATAAAGGATGAAGACTTCGGTATTTTTTATACTGACATGATGGATAACGTAAACCGCTATAACGGAAAGCGTGTCTCTCTTGTAGGTCGCGCCGTAGTTTTCAGAGAAATGCGCGGCAAAGGCTTTGCTTTATCACGTCCTGCTTATACATGCTGTTCAAATGATATAGGGCAGATTCAGCTTCTGTGTCTTTATAATTATAAATCCAACTTCCCTGCCAACGAATGGGTTAAAGTAACCGGACGCATCAGATATTTTGAGCAACCGGATCCTCAGACAGGCAAGAAATTTCCTATGGGTTGTCTTGAGGTTGAAGATTACGCTCTTACCTCAAAGCCGGAAGTTGAGATGGTATATTTCAGTTAATTCTTTTCGGTTTTATTTTCGAAAATATAATGAAAGAGGTGTTTAATAAATGACAAAGGTTGATATTTTTTCAGGTTTTCTCGGAGCCGGTAAAACAACGCTTATTAAAAAATTAATCAGTGACGGCTATAACGGACAAAAGCTCGTAATTATTGAGAATGAGTTCGGTCAGATAGGTATTGACGGCGGATTTCTTAAAGAGTCCGGAATTCAGATTACAGAAATGAACTCAGGTTGTATCTGCTGCAGTCTGGTTGGTGACTTTGGGAAAGCACTTGCTGAAGTAATAACCACATATTCTCCTGACCGAATCCTGATTGAGCCTTCAGGAGTGGGTAAACTTTCTGATGTTGTTGCTGCAGTAGCAAAATGCGAGGGCACTGAAATCTGCGGTAAAACCACAGTTATTGACGCTTCAAAGGCAAAAATATATCTCAAAAACTTCAAGGAGTTTTATGAGAATCAGATTATTAATGCTTCAACAATTATTTTAAGCCGTACCGGGAATATAAAAGAAGCTAAGCTTGCAGAAGCTTTAGAGCTTATTAAAGCTTTAAACCCGGATGTTCAGGTTATTACAACTCCGTGGGAACAGCTTTCCGGTAAAGCAATTCTTGAGGCAATAAACAATCCTGTACATGCTTCTGATATGGCAGAGGATTTACTTAAAGAAGTAGAGAATCACGAGTGTCACTGCCATCACCATCACGATGACGACGACGATGATGACGCCGAGCATGAATGTCACTGCCATCACCATCACGATGACGACGATGATGATGACGCCGAGCATGAATGTCACTGCCATCACCACCATCACGATGACGATGAGCATGAGTGCCACTGCCACGACCACGAACATCATCACCAACATGATGAGAATTGTACATGCGGTTGCCATGATCATGAGCACGACCATGAAGGTCACCATCATGCAGATGAAGTCTTCGACAGCATCGGATTTGAGACTGCTAAAGCATTCTCTAAGGAAGAGATTGAAGGTATTCTTGATGCACTTCTTGACGATGAGAAGTATGGCATGATTCTCAGATCAAAGGGGATCGTTGCAGGAAATGACGGAAACTGGATTCACTTCGACTATGTTCCGGGCGAATCAAATGTACGCTTCGGTTCTGCTGATGTTACAGGCAAACTCTGTGTTATCGGTTCAAAAGTAAATAAAGACGCAATCAAAGAACTTTTTGGAATTTAATTAATGGCTAAATCAAATACTATGAATATGACAAGTGGTTCCGTTATGGGACCACTTATTAAATACAGCATTCCTATAATGCTGACCGGAATTCTGCAATTGCTTTTTAATACAGCTGATATAATCGTTGTCGGTCAGTTCGTTGACGAGAAGGCTGTTGCAGCCGTCAGTGCAAGTGCTGCACTCATAAATCTTCTTATAAATCTTTTTGTCGGTACATCACTTGGTGCTACTGTTGTTTTAGCATCAACAATCGGTGCACAACGCGATGAAGATATAAGTAAGATTACGCACACTACCTTTGCATTAGGAATAATCTTCGGCATACTGACAACAATTGTCGGTGTTATCGGCGCTGAGAAATTTCTCATATGGATGGATACGCCTGCTGACATTCTCGAACAGGCAACACTTTATTTAAAGATTTATTTTGCCGGCAATCTGTTTTTTATGGTTTACACCTTCGGTCGAGCAATTATCGTTGCCATAGGCGATACGCAACGACCGTTGATATATCTTACTTTATCCGGAATAGTAAATGTTATTCTTAATGTAGTATTCATTCGAAGTTGCGGAATGGGCGTTGAAGGTGTTGCTATCGCTACTGTTATATCACAGGCAGTATCTGCTGTTCTTATGACTGTAGCATTGATTAAGCTTGATCACAAATGCCAAATCTCATTAAAGAAGATTCGCATAAACGGCAAACAGTTGAAAAAAATTCTTGTTCTCGGTCTTCCTGTAGGATTCCAGAATACTCTTTTCTCTCTTTCAAATGTTATCATTCAGTCTTCCGTAAACTCACTCGGAACGCTCTATGTTGCAGGAAACGGTGCCGGAAACAATCTTGATTCTTTTGTTTACACCTCAATGAATTCGTTCACTCAGGGCGGAATGACATTTGCCGGACAAAATTACGGTGCCGGTAAATACAAACGCGTAAGGGATGTTTTTATTGCCGTAATCGAATGTGTATGCGTTATCGGAATTGTTATGGGACTGGCAGTATACTTTAACGGAAGAACTCTTCTCAAGCTTTATCTTCCGGATTCACCGGAAGGAATCGAATATGGTATGATTCGCCTTCTGATAATGGGTGTATTTAATTTCCTTTGTGGACTTATGGACTGCAGTTCCGGTATTCTCAGAGGTATGAACAAATCTGTGTTCCCTATGATTGCAACAGTCGGCGGAAGCTGCGGATTGAGAATTATCTGGGTTGTAACCATATTCAAATATGCTTTCGCGCACAGCACGCACACCGAAGCTTTCAAAGCACTTCTTGTATCATATCCGGTGTCTTGGGGTATTACATTTATAGTTTTACTTATCTATTTCATCATTACTTATAAAAAGATAATAAACAAGAAGGGTTTGTCTCAAAACTGACTCGTTGACGCAATGAGAACCTAATGCATCAGAATGCATAAAAACTGTTCAAACAAAACGATGTGTGCTACAATGACAATCGATAATTGACGGGGGCTATTCCTTTTCCCTCCGGTTAAATCTTAAACACTGAAAGGAAACATTATATGTCATCACATTCTTCTCGCTCGATGCGAGGTGATTCAGTAAACAAGAATCGCCGCAATATCAGATTCATCGTAATATCCGGTGTCATATCGGCACTTTATATCGTTCTCACATTACCCATGGCTCAGCTGGCCTTTGGTCCTATTCAGCTACGTCTTGCCGAGGTATTAGCCGTACTTCCTGCTTTTGGCACTGTAGGAATTCCAGGAGTTACCATCGGTTGCTTTCTCTCAAATCTTCTTAATCCCGGAGCCTTAGGGCCGATTGATATTCTTGGTGGCACTTGTGCAACACTTATATCGGCACTTTTAAGTTATATTTTCGGCAAATATAATAAGTTTCTGGGAATTATTCCTCCCATCATAATAAACGGCATTATTGTAGGCGGATATCTTCCGTTTATTATTTACGAAGCAGGAACAAAAGTAACTCCTGTTGCAGTTCTTATCAGTATGTTATCAGTAGCCGCATCCGAAGCAGTTATACTTATTATTCTCGGAATTCCTCTTATTGCCGTAATTAACCGCAACAGAAAACTAAATGAGAAATTGAAGGATTTCTGATAATCAGCTTCTCTCATCTATTATAGTCTGACATCTGTCCTCCGATATACTTATTACCTCATCCAAAGACTTCTGACCTGAAAAATATGCCTCAAGCTCTTCAGCCAACACAGGAATAATATCTGTATCACAGCTACTTACAACATTTACCTTCTCTATAATATCAAGAAAGCCCTGTATATCCTCTTCTTCTATGTAGTATCTCGGTTGATTGAACTTAACGAGATCAACTTCATTATATGAATTATAAAAGGATCTGACCGTACTGTTACACTCCGCCTGAAAAGAAGAAAGTAACGTTTCTGTTTTACTTCTCGACATACTGAATTTGAAGCTGCTTGAATAAATAGCTAGATTACCGTCGGATTTACACCCGTTTATATAATCATAAGAATTCTCGCAACCAATTGACAACTTAATAAAATCCCATGCTGCATCCGGATTGGCACAAGCTTCAGATATTGCTAAGGAAGAAGTTATTGTTGCCGCTACCGCTTTTCCGTTATAAGACGGCAAAGCATACAAGGATATTTTATCATTCAAAGCCAATGTCATATAATCATTGTAATATCTGTTTAATTTACCTGCGCCAACGCTGAAAGCATTGAAACCAACGTCATCTTCTTCGGACGACGGGGCCGGCAGGCTTGCACAATACTCGCATATTTCCCTAAACTCGTCGCTTCTCAGATTTATCTTTCCGTTGTCAATCAGCGGTGTCTGCATGTTTGTTACAAATTCAGTAAAAACACCCGTTCTTTCGGAATTTAATAACATAGGATTCACTCCGTCACAATATTCATTTATCGTCGATTCATATTCTTCAAACGTAAAACCGCTTCCGTTATCAGCAATCTCCTCATCTCCATAGAATAAATTAAGATTTAAAGTCAGCGGAAATTGATATAATGCATCACCTGTCCTAACCGCATCCACAATATTCGTGTAATACTCATCTGAATTAAAATCTGTCATGTATTGAGTTAAATCCACAAGGTAAACGTCAGAATTAAATTGTGTGTATGTTGCCGAATTCAGAAGAATGTCCGGCCCGATTCCTTCCGACCAATCCTGGATAAGTAAGTTTGACAATTCCGTAACGTCATCGCTTTTGGCTTGATACTTATCCGTATACCTGATCATATACTCGCTGTTACTTTGGTTAAACTGAAATATATTCTCAGCAGTACTTGCATCGATTTGCGTAAGGCCTGCCACAGTAAGAACAGTTTTTCCTGCATTTGGATTTTTTTCCTCACGCGTAAATCTGTATATTTCCGCTTCGCATGCTGAATTTTGTGTATTAATACAAGAAAAAATCAATTCATTTCGGTCATCGCTTACCATAATCGGGGTTGCATTTTCTAATTCAGTAATATTGGAATTACATTGATCAAAGGATATAATCTCTTCCTTAGTTCCTGCATCCCAATCAACTGAATACAGGCCGTACGGCGAATTGCAGTATGTTTTTCCGTCAAGTTCAAATATTCTGTCAAAACTATCCTCAAAGGTCTTTAAATCCTCCGATAAGACATATTCTTCTACAGTCATATTATCCACATTGACTGTTACCGGTTTAAAAATATAGTTCCCTTCGTCGCCGAATGACGCTAACACAAGCATGATTTCGGAATTATTTTTTATCAACACCTTATTCAGAATAAACACATCAATATCGACATATTCCAGTATATTAATTACTCTACTTTTTCCGTCCGAGGAAATAACCTCTGCATTAAGCTCCTCAAGAAAGCTTCCGTCTCCCATCTTGCTGTAAATATTGACTGTTTTATCACCAATACTGAGTTCCTTCGGTTTGTTACCTAATGAATAATCATATTTTGAACCGCTCTCGTTTCCGTCTTGTTCGCTTTCACTCAGCTTTCCGTCAGATAAATCAATATCATATACATTTCTAATTGAATGTGTATAGTCCTCAAGACACAACTTTAATTCGTCGTTTTCTTTAATTAACGATGTATCTGTAAATACCCAGTTATCTTCGTCAATCAGGCTCTTAAAATCAGATGACCACAGTAAATTCCCTTCAAAATCATACGCTGCCAATAAAAAGCATTCTTTCCAATAATCATATGCTCTATAATCTATTGTCTGTGTTTCTTCTACAAGCTCCACATCGTCACCCAGTTCATTCATATATTCTTCAGGCGAATAATCCTTGGTTCCCCGAATTAAATACACTAATTTATCACCGACTGCTTCAGGTGCTGTCACTTGAACATCCAATGGGTTAAATTTAACATCCAACAGTCCGAAATCATTCTTTGTACGGGTAGTACTGAACCACGGTTCATCCTCAGCAACTTTTACCACCTGATTAGTTTTAACTTTATCTTTATTGCTATTACCGCAAGCTGTAAAACAAGACAACAACAAAACAGCTGTCATCAACAAAGATGTCATTTTCTTACATATCATATATCTATCCCCCGATTAGTCTTGCCATGCAAATAACTAAAATATTTATAAGAATTATACAACTAATCAGTAATAAATCAAATAAAGTTCTCTATTGCAAGTGCCGCACGGTAAAGTCTCATCTCATCGCTTCCGGCAATATTCACACACAGAAATCCGCAACTATGCATAATGTTCGCAGGTCCCGTCATTATAACTGCATCAAAATCTTTTAATTCTTCTTCAGTCTTTACTATGGTTGTCTGTGTGCTGCAAATCGAAAAAAATCAATTTTCTGTGTAACTTTCTATAATACATAGAAGTTCCTTGCTATTAAAAGCTTCAGACGTCCATCCCCACCTATCATTATAGCTAACATAGCAAGTATGATCTCTTTCAGTACATATCCAAGAATCGCATGTACCATCATTATAATAAATAAGC
>JAZLGO010000041.1:0-11267 GCA_045616305.1 Saccharofermentans sp.
AAAACGCCTTTTATATATTTTGTAACTAAAGATTCTATGTTATTATACACAAAACCTATTAATATGCAATTTGACTACTTGCTTTATAAAATGATAAAATTACTCTATTGTCTTTGTGAAAGATGATTTATAATATACTAATATTTTTGTAGGAGGGCGACGTATATGAGTAAGCCTGTGTTTGAAGGTTCTGCAGTTGCTATAGTAACACCGTTTAATGAGAAGGGTGTTGATTTTGTCAAGCTTGAGAAAATGGTGGAATTCCATATAAAAAATAAGACAGATGCAATTGTAGTATGCGGTTCAACAGGTGAAGCTTCTACTATGCCTGACGACGAGCATCTTGCTACAATAAAGTGTGTTATTGATGCTGTTAATCACAGAATACCGGTTATTGCCGGTACTGGTTCAAATGATACGAGACACGGAGTTGAACTGACAAAAGCAGCTGCAAAGATGGGTGCAGATGCTGTTCTTCTTGTTACACCATATTACAATAAGTGTACACCTGAAGGATTGGTAAGACATTATGCTGAGCACGCAAACAATTGTGATTGTCCGATTATTTTGTATAATGTACCTTCAAGAACCAACGTTAATATTTCAGCAAAAGTTTTGGAAAGACTTGCCGATTATGATAATATTGTCGGAATCAAAGAATGTAACTTTGGTCAGGTACCGGACATTTTAAATGCTTGCGGTGACAGATATTGTTTCTATTCAGGTGAAGATTCATTGGCGGTACCGTTGGTTTCATTGGGTGGAAAGGGTGTTATTTCCGTAGCAGCCAATATTTTACCTGAGTATGTATCAACAATGATGCATGCAGCTTTGAACGGTGATTTTAAGACTGCAAGTAAGATGCAGATAGATATTATTCCTCTTGTAAATTCGATGTTTTATGAGGTGAATCCTATTCCTGTTAAGACTGCTTTGAATATTCTCGGTCTTGATGTAGGTCCTTGCCGTTTACCTTTGTGTGAGATGACACCGACATTGGCTGAGAAGATGACAGATATTATAAACACTTATGATATAAGTGCTATTAAGAATTATTTTGCATAATTTTAATTGCGGAGGATTGAGTTATGGTTAACATATTAATGCATGGCTGCAATGGAAGAATGGGCAAAAGCATCAGTCAGATGTGTAGAGGTAACGATAAGTACAGAATTGTTGCCGGTGTTGATATTTTCAGTGCTGATAACGGATTCGGTTATCCTATTTTTGAGTCTTTGGCAGAAGTAGATGTTGATTTTGATGTTATTATTGATTTCTCAAATGCCAATATTGTGCCATCTGTTACACAGTATGCTATGCAGAATAAGAAGCCATTGATTTGTTGTACCACCGGTTTGTCTGATGACACTTGTTCTATGTTGTTGGAGGCTTCAAAGAGTATTCCTGTGTTTAAGAGCGCTAATATGAGCCTCGGCATGAATGTTTTATTTGAGCTTGTCAGAAGCGCTACAAAAGTTCTTTATCCTGATTATGAGATGGAAATAGTGGAAGCTCATCATAATAAAAAACTTGATGCGCCTTCAGGAACGGCATATATGATTGCTGACGTGATTTCTGAAGAAACCAATAATGAAGTTGAGTACGTTTTTGACAGACATGATGTACGTAAAGCAAGAGACCGTAAAGAGCTTGGTATTTCTTCGATAAGAGGCGGTAATATTGTCGGTAATCATGATGTTATGTTTATCGGTGATGAGGAGATATTAACAATCAGTCATCAGGCGCAGGATCGTTCTGTTTTCGGAAGAGGAGCGCTCAGAGCAGCTGAGTTTGTTGTCGGAAAAGAGCCAGGTATGTATACGATGCAGGATATTACTGCACAAATACTTGCAGATAAATAAATTTTAAGGAGTTTTTATGATGGTTTATTTAAGAATGATTCTTGAGGCTGAAGCAGTACCGGAGCAGCAGGTTACTTTTGCTCCTCTCATTGTTTTTGCGGTTCTTATGGTAGCTATGTATGCTATCTTTATATTACCGCAGCGTAAGAAAGAGAAGGAACTTAAGAAACAGGTTGAAGAGCTCAGTGTAGGCGATAAAGTTGTTACTATCGGCGGACTTGTTGGTTTTGTAGCAAATATTAAGGACAATGAGATTACAATTTCAACTTCTGTGGCAAATACGCTTGTTACTTTCCAAAAGGCTGCTATCAGTAGTATTATTAAGAGAGAGGACTTGAATAAGGTTACTGAAGATAAGTAATTGTTCGTATTTCTTGTTTCAAGTATCAGATTTATTTAACAGACAGTTACAGGCTGTATCTTCTTTGGGAAGTTGCAGCCTTCTGTTTCTTTTTATTTTCAACGGGGAGAGCGTTCTTTAATGGCACAGGGCGGCGGATATATTCCGGAGAGCATAATTGAAGAGGTAAAAAGTAAGGCTGATATAGAATCAGTTGTTGGCAGTTATGTGACTTTTACCAAGCGAACCGGACAGAATCTTTTTGGATTATGTCCTTTTCATTCTGAGAAAACTCCATCTTTTTCTGTGTCACTCGTGAGAGGAACCTTTCATTGCTTTGGTTGCGGTAAGGGCGGAGATTCAATTACTTTTATTCAGGAAATTGAGCATAAAACTTATCCTGAAGCCGTAAGATTTTTGGGAAGTCAATACGGCGTTGATGTACCTGAGAGAGGCGGACATGGTGACTCAAAGGAAACTAATGATAAGAAAGAGAGAATCAGGGCTATTTTAAAAGAGGCGGCCAGGTATTATTATTCCTGTCTGATTGATCCTAAGATAGGAAAAATTGCCAGAGATTACATTCTTAAGCGTGGTTTGTCGCCGGCGACAAGTAAACATTTCGGATTGGGATATGCGCCGAGCGGATTTAACAATCTTTATTCAATTTTGGTAAAGAAGGGCTTTACTGAAGATGAACTTCTTAACTCCGGCCTTTTTGTAAGGTCTTCGAAGAATAATAAAATATATGATTTGTTTCATGATCGATTGATGTTTCCGATATTTGATTCTATGGGGAAACTTATTGCATTCGGCGGAAGAACATTGATAGATGATTCATCTAAATATGTAAATTCACCGGATTCTCTTGTTTATAATAAGAAAGAACATTTTTATGGTTTGAATTTTGCAAAAGAAAACAGACCGTCACAATTGATAATTGTTGAAGGGTATATGGATACTATTGCAATGCATCAGGCCGGCGTAACAAATGCAGTTGCTTCCCTCGGTACAGCATTTACTGAACAACAGTTACGTCTTGCTTCTAAGTATGCAAACGAGATAGTTTTCTTTTTCGATGCTGATAATGCGGGACAAAAAGCGGCTATAAGAGCGATAGAGATGATTCTCTCATATATGAGAAGAATTAAATCTTTGAATGTCAGAGTAAAAATAGCTAAGGTTCCTAATGCCAAGGATCCTGATGAATTTATCAGAGAATTTGGAAAAGATGAATTTAAAAAAGTAGTAGATGATGCAGTTGATATAGATAAGTATCTTCTTAATAAGGCGTATGAAGATAACATAAATGACGGTGTTCTTGACGATTTTAATTATCAGAAGGATATAATAAGATACGGTTCTATGGTAACAGACGCCGTAAAACGAGACAGAATGGCTGCTATTGCTTCTACTTATCTTAATGCCAATCCTTCGGTAATTGTTGAACGAATGAAGGACGCAGAGATTGAACTCAGAGATAATGATTTAAGACAGGAACAGCTTAACGAACGGCGCAGAGAACGTGAACAGCAGGAAACTTTTTTGGATTTTGAGGATTCACCGGAAACCACTGCTGAATCAGTTGATGACGATGATTGCAGGGTTCGTGTGAACTCTTTGTCGGAGTTTGCTGTTCAGAACAGAATTCCTAAGGATATAGCATATAAAGAAGAAATAGATTTACTTGCATTAGCATTGCTTCTCGGTAAGGACTTGGCTTCAGACGATTTAATAAAACATAATTGGATAATAACTCAGGACGATTTTGCAGGTGAGAATATGAAAAATACAATTTGGTATATTCTCAATAATTTTGATGATGATGCCGGATTGGATATGGATCAGTTTCAAGCGTTTTTAATGCGATTCACATTTAACGGAAGAAATGCCCGTGATGTAATTATGGAAGCGTATAAAGAGCTTAAAACAGTTTACTCGGAATATAATGTTATACATGATATGTATCTTAAATCCCTTTTTATGAGAAGAGTCGCTGCTTTGAGAAATGCTTTGTATAATGATATGGTGCTTTTGAGTAATACGCCGCCTAATATGCGCGAGACCATCAACAGCAGGATTAAAGTAATACAAAAAAATATTGACGCATATGAACAAAAAATCAGAGAATTGGATGGAATTAAATGACAGTTTTACCACCGCGCTTAGAAGCAGTTTATTCGGAATTGAATCAAGATAAAACGACAAACGGAAGAATTATCGATGTCGGTTCCGATCATGCACTCTTTTCAATTGCTTGTTTAAAAAATCGAATTACTCGTTTTGCTATAGCTACCGATATAAACAAAGCGCCTGCAGAGAGAAGCAGGCAAGCTTTGATAAATGCAGGCTTTGCTGAACATATAGAAGCAGAAGTATATAATACCGACGGAATAACAGGAATAACAATACATAATAATGATACTATAACCATTGCAGGTATGGGCGGAAATAATATAATCGATATTATGGGTTATGCTTTAAAAAATATAGACGAATCGGTTCTAAAGACCGTTGATTTTATTATCCAGCCGCAGAAGTCGCTTGATAAGGTAAGAGAATTCCTGTCTTCTGCAGGTTTTAATATAATAAATGAAAAAGTAGCTGTAGATAATGATAATTTCTATGTGATAATTAAGACGATATTTACAGGTGAATCTTATTCGCTTACAGATGAAGATTTATATTACGGACCGATACTTCTTTCCAAGAAAGATGAGATGACAGTGGCATATCATAAACATTTGGATGAAGTTTTTTCATTAAGAGCCCGCGGTGATGCTAAGCTTCGCAGAGTAATGGAAAATCGCGGTATGCTGTAATGTAGGATTAGGAGGCTAAAATGACAAGAGTAAAAGAGATTAATTCGTTACTTGAAGAGAGATTTCCGCTTGAGACAGCAATGGATTATGATAATCCCGGTTTTATTGTCGGTTCTTCTTCACAGGAGGTCAAGAAGATTTATATAGCTCTTGATGCAACTCAGCGTGTAATCAGTAATTGCGTAAAGGGTGATTATGATATGCTGATAACGCATCATCCGTTGATTTTCGGCGGCATAAATAATGTAAGAGATGATAATCCGTGCGGTTCCGCGATTATTGATTTAATCAGAAATGATATTTCATACAGTGCCCACCACACAAATATGGATTACAATGATAAGTTTTCCAATTTACTTTTGGCGCGTGCGATTTGGGGAGAAGATGCTCAGTATTCACTTACTCCTAAAGATAAAGTTTTTTGCGGTGTATGTGCGGAGTTTGGAAAAACTACACTCAATGAGACAATGAAGAAAGTAGGACGTGGACTTAATGCCTCCGGAATAATTTCCGTTTGTAATCAGGAGAAATTTGTCAGCAAAGCATTTGTTCAAGGCGGTTCTTTTGATGAAGATTCTCTTGCGTATGTTCTTGATAACGGTTTTAACTTGGTTATATCCGGTGAGATTAAGCACCATATATGTGTACTTCTCGAAAATAGAAATATCTCATCTATAATTGCCGGACATAATGCTACAGAACGTATATATTTACCGGCTTTAAAGAAAATAATCAACGATAAATATCCTGATATAGAAATATTTGTAGATTTTGGCAATGAAAGTTTTGCGTGAATCATTATGTATTTGAACTGTTTTAGTTTATAATGTTATTGTTTCTGAGCAGGTTGAGACAATCGCGGGTACCATAAGGCCTAACGGCGGTACATGAGGAAAGTCCGGGCTCCATAGGACAGGGTGCCGGCTAACGGCCGGTGAAGGTAACTTTAAGGAAAGTGCAACAGAAAAGAAAACCGCCATATTTTGTATGGTAAGGATGAAAAGGCGAGGTAAGAGCTCACCGGCGTTATGGAGACATGACGGCCTTGTAAACCCCACCCGGAGCAACATCGTGGAGAGGTGTTATCGTTGTCCGCGGACCTCGAGGAGATGGCGTAAGCTCGGCAGCAATGTCGAGATTAGATAGATGATTGTCATATACAGAACCCGGCTTACCGGCCTGCTTGGATTTTTATTAGATATTAATTTTATTTTGTTACATAGGAGGATTGTTTATGTCTGCAGAGTCTTATTTGAGTAGAGGTGTATCACCTACAAAAGATGATGTAAAGAAAGCGGTAAAGAATCAATCGAAGGGTGTAGTTCCGGGTGCATTTTGTAAAATGATTGAGGATATAGCAGGAGATGATAATTACTGTGTAGCTATTCATGCAGACGGTGCAGGAACTAAATCATCTGTAGCATATCTTATGTATAAAGAAACCGGAAATTATGATTGGTTTAAAGGACTTGCACAGGATTCACTTGTAATGAATACCGATGATCTTGCTTGCGTAGGTTGTTATGAGAATCTTGTTCTCAGTAATACAATAGGGCGTAATGCACATCGTGTCGACGGTAAAGCTATAGCCAAAGTTATCGAGGGCTATGACGAAGTTATTGCAAAGTTAGCTGACAACGGAATTAATATAAAGATGTGCGGCGGTGAGACTGCCGATGTAGGTGATTTGGTAAATACGCTTATTGTTGATTCAACAATCGTTGCCCGCGTTAAGAGAGAAGATGTTGTAAATGCAGCAAATATTAAACCGGGACATGTAATTGTAGGACTTGCTTCTTCAGGTCAGGCAACATACGAGGATTCATATAATTCGGGTATTTCTTCAAATGGTTTGACAGCAGCAAGACACATGCTTCTTTCTAAGTATTATTATGAGAACTTTAAGGAGTCGTTCTCTACGACGTTAACTGAAGATAAGGCTTATTGCGGAAAATTCCGTTTGACAGATAAGCTTCCGGGCGCTGATGTAACAGTGGGTGAAGCAATTCTTGCTCCTACCAGAACATTCCTTCCGGTAATTATTCCTGTTCTTAAGAAGTATAAGGATTCTATTTCCGGTATCATTCATTGTACAGGCGGCGGTCAGGCTAAGTGCCGTGATTTTGGAAAGAATATCAGATATGTTAAGGATAATCTCTTTGAGCTTCCTCCTATCTTTAAGGCAATTTATGAGTCAGGTGAGATTCCAATGAAGGAGATGTTCCAGGTATTTAACTGCGGACACAGAATTGAGTTCTATTGTGATGCTTCGGTAGCTGACGGCATTATTGAGATAGCTAAGTCATTTAACATAGATGCACAGGTAATAGGCCATGTTGAAGCTTTACCTGAGGGAAGTGAGAATGAAGTAGTTATCAAATATAACGGAGAAGAATATCTCTATAAATGATTTTTTTTATTAGTTCTAAGTAGGACCGTCTTAGTTTTAAGGTGGTCCTTTTTTTTTGCAGAATTACTATGAATTTATATATATAAGGACTGATGGCTGTCATTATTGTGATTACACAGAGTTTTACTATTGTACAAACCGGTTTTACCTAAGACATTCTTTATTACGAATATTTGCAAAGATGAAACGGTCAGGCAGTTATTCATAGATGTTAGTATTTATATTTATATTGTTTGTTGCAGAAGAGAAATTATAAGTAATAGCTTATGTTACAATACACATGTAAATAAATTTTGTTGAGGTTATATATGAACATTTTAAAGGATTATGTATGCCCTTCCTGCGGCGGACAATTATCAAGAGATGAGGACCGAGGAATGTTGTTGTGTAATTCCTGCGGAAGACTTATTGAATATGAATTTTTTCAAGGAGATGATATGCTCAGCAGTGCTTATAAAAGCCTCCAAAATAGAGAATTTGATTCTGCAGGGAAAAAATTTGATTTTCTGGTTCGTAAGGAAACAACTAATTATTCTGCATGGAGAGGATTGTATTTTGCAGAGAAGAAGGTAAGGTCGATTGCTGACATCGCATGGAGTAACGAGAAACTTAGTATCTGCGGAAACAAACGTTGTATAGATGAGTCACCGGATATTTTTCATCCCATTTTCGAAAAGCTTAATTCTCTTACTGATACGGTTAACTGTAAATATGAGAAGACTCAAGAGCTTAACAAAGCTCAAAACAGAATTTCTGAATACGAAAGTAAAAGCGGAAGTATAAAACAAGATATAAAGACGGAGAGAAAATCGAGACTTTCTTTAATAACTATAATATTGATAATTGCACTTATTGTTATTTTTATGTTAGGTGCTTTTGTTGAAGCCGGTAAATATATGACCGAATCTATAAAAACGGCAGTTATATTGTTTGTGATAATAATAGCACTGATTCTGATTGTTCCTAAATTTTTGACTTATGTAAAGATTTCACGGTATAAAGCAGAAATTCGACAAATCAAATACGATATCGGCAGTGAGCAGAAAACAGTAAAGAATATTTCTGATGAGATTGATAAAATTAACAGAAGAATTACTGAACTGTTACGCGAAACAGAAGAAGCTGATAATGAGTTATTTAAGGAGCAGACATATGAGTGAACGTATATGTAAATCTTGCGGTGCGGTACTTCAGGAAGATTTTATAAAGAAATTACTTAATTGTCCAAGTTGCGGTGCTAAATATGATTTTGCATTTTTTAATGATGACAGTTATTTAACAGATGGGTATAAATGTTTAAGTAATAAGGAGTATGCGACAGCGGAGGATTATTTTGACCGGCATTTAAAGAAATATCCGAATTCTGTTTCTGCGTTAAGAGGAAAATTGCTTTCGAATCTCAAATATCAGACATTAACCGATATAAGAAAGACCGATTATACTGTTTTTGATTTTGATCCTTCGTTTTATATAACAAATGCACCTACTCAGTATAAGTCTTATTTTGACTCGTTAGATTCATTATCTCAGGCAAATATTAAGAGGAAAAACTTAAATACTGAGATTACGACACTTGAACACAAGCATACAGAAGTTGATGCTGTGTTGAAGGCTGAGATAAAGAAACTGGGGGATAAAAACAGCAAAGCCGTGCTGTTTAAAATGTATTTTTGGCTTTTTGTTTTTTTGTGTATGATAGGAATCAGTATAAATACTAAGAATGTATTTGCAATTGTTGCTGTTGTTATTAGTGCTTTGCTTATTGTAAAAGCCTTGAAATCAGGTAATCGTTCTTTTGAAAGAAAGAGAGATTTATTAACTTATAAATCCGGAATTATAGATATAGAATCTGAATTGGAAAAGAATAAAAAACTAATGGATGATTTAAACAATGAAGTGAGTAAAGCAATTTTTCTGGTTAAAAAATTTGATTCGGAGATAGAACGGAAAAAATTTATATTATAAGGTGACATTCATGCTTGAACATCAGATGATGAAAGTGTGAAAGAAACATTAAGTATTACTTAATTCTTTTAATTAGCTGCAGAGTTAACTCTTTTATGTCGAAAATATATAAAAATAGCAAAATTTTTGATAAAAAGTGAGTATTTTCGTATGCTATCATTAATTATAAGAATTTTGAAAGGATGATAGCCGAATGGAAACACGCTTCTTTAAGGGCTTTGATAAACCTGTTTCGTTATTGGGTTTTGGTTGTATGCGTTTTCCGGTTACATCTGACGGCAAAATTGATGAGAAGCTTGCCGAGAGCATGATTGTTAAGGCTTATGAGGCAGGTGTAAATTATTTTGATACTGCATATCCGTATCATGATAAGGAATCAGAGGTGTTTGTCGGCAAGGTTCTTGATAAGTTTGACAGAGATTCTTATTTTCTGACAACTAAGCTTCCTGTTTGGGAGGTTAACAGCAGAGAAGAAGCTGAGAATATGTTTTTTAATCAGTTGAAGAGACTGAATAAAACATATGTAGATAATTATCTTCTTCATGCGATGGATGAAAGCCGATTCACTAAGATGAGTGAATTAGGTGTTTTTGATTTGCTTTTCGAGCTTAAGGAAAAGGGATATATTCGTAATGTCGGATTTTCTTTTCATGACAGCTTTGAAGTATTTAAAAAATGGATTACGGCGGCTCCGTGGGATGTCTGCCAGGTTCAATTCAACTATATGGATGTTGAAAATCAGGCCGGAGTTAAAGGGGTAAAGCTTGCGGAAGAGTTGGGAATTCCAGTCATTGTAATGGAGCCGGTAAGGGGAGGTTCACTTGCAATGATTCCCGACGATCTGATGCCTGAACTTAATGCGTTCAACAGTGAAGCTTCAAAGGCTTCGTGGGCTTTAAGATATGTTGCTTCTTTTGATGCCGTAAAGGTTATTTTGAGCGGTATGTCGGATATGAATCAGGTGGAGGACAATATTAAGACTTTTGCTGATTATAAGAAGCTTACTGACGGTGAAGCAGAGGCAATTGCCAGACTTCGTGAAGGTCTGAATGCACGTGTATTTAATAAGTGTACCGGTTGCAGATATTGTATGCCTTGTCCGGGCGGAGTTAACATTCCGAGAAGTTTCCTTATGTGGAATGAGTACGGAAAGTATGGAAATAAAGGACAGGCTAATTGGGAGTGGGGTGCTACTCCTGAGTCAGAGAAGCCATCCAATTGTTTGCAGTGCGGTCAGTGTGAGGCTGTGTGTCCTCAGAAGATATCTATCAGAGAAGATCTGATAAAAGTTAATGAGCTATTCGAATCACTGAGGTGATTTTTATAGAGGGGCAAATGAAAAGGCGTCACATCCGTGGCGCGTTTTTAATTTAATGAAATAGATGAAGTACTGCTCCGATAAGTATAAAAAAATATTCTCGAAATATTAAAAAAACTATTGACAATGAATTACGTTATATATATAATTATCCACGTTGCAAGTGAGTAACGCATGTACCTTTAGCTCAGTTGGTAGAGCAACTGACTCTTAATCAGTGGGCCCAGGGTTCGAATCCCTGAAGGTGCACCAAGAAGATTTCCGTTAGGAAGTCTTCTTTTTTTTGTTTGATTTACTTATATGAAAAGGGGCTGTCTCAAAATTTAAACGTTAATCCAAGAGATTAACCGCGAGGGGTGCGTTCACTGAAAACGGGGTTTTCAGTGAATCTGGGCTGTTTGGCGTCCTTATTCACTGAAAATGGTCATTTGAGTCACTTTACAGTGAATTCCACAAGGTGTGGACACATATTTGTAAATAAACAACAAATTCTTGTGGAATTTCCAGTTGGAGACAGTAATTCCACAAGATGTGTCCATAAAATTTGAAG
>JAZLGO010000042.1:0-9444 GCA_045616305.1 Saccharofermentans sp.
TTGAGGACTGATTCATGTGGGCGTCGGTATTCCCGGCGCCCTTTTTGGCACAATGTTTCGCGATTTTAGTGGCTCTGCTTCACCGATTTTTGTGGCCCAATCGTGAGCGACGCAACTGGCTCTAACAGAGCGCCGTATTCAATTGTTTTTCCATAATATCATTTGAGTGATTATTATATTCTTCCAACAAATCACTAATAGTTATTGATTCATGATTGTCAGACCATTTTTGATACAAATATAAATAGACATTTAAGTATTCATCGTAAATATAGACATCATCAAACAATTCAACATGCATCAGCATAATAGACTTATCTGTATAATCTAAACCCATCTCACTGACAGTAGTATCGATATGCGAACCGAATTTATAAGGTGTTTTACCGGACTTTACACCGATTCTTCTGAAACAATCAATATAATCATCTTCGAAAATTGTAGTCTCGAATACTAAAGTATCTTGTTTATTACACCCAAACGAAAATATTAAGGACGGTAAACCTAATACTATCAATAATATGTTTGAAGATATTTCTTTGTATCTGCCTTTGTTTTTTTCATATTTTATTTATCAATTAAAGAACTCTGGACTTACGATTAAACTCTTTATCTTTTCTTTTCTTGGTCTTTCCGAGGAATACATACATCGCTAAGATCAAAATAATTACCAGAACCAGAATACCGATAATTGTAATCAATATATTCTTGATGTTAGTCCAAATTGTATTCTTTTCTGGATTTACAGTAATCAATCTGTCTTTTGCACGAATACTGACTTTTATGCAACCTACAATATAAGTTGTGTTATCTGCGAAAGTTTTATATAAAGGAATATTAAAAGATTGCTCTGACTTACTTAGGTCAACATTTACCTTTGAAAGTTCTACTGAAATTGTATTTCCGAGAGAAGCTCGATTTGAAGGAACAGTGAGATAAGATGATAATTCCATATTGCTGTTTTCAACGATAAGATTGGTCTTTACCAGTGATTCTTCGAAGCGATTCAATGTTGTAGTATAAGCAGATGTAAACTCGCTTTCGTCAATAGTAATGGTAGTATAATTACTGAATCCATAATCAAACATGCTTATCATGTCATAATATCTTTGATCTGAACTGGTTGAACCGAGAATAACACCTATCAGTGTGCGTCCGTTTTTTGTTGCTGCTGAACATAGAGTATTGCCGGCTGTATCCGTATATCCTGTTTTACCACCGACATAATAATCATAACCGAGTTCCTGAGTTGAAATAAATCTGTTTGTATTGGTTATGGTTCTCTGATCTGTGTATTTATTTGTCGGATTGATAGTATATTGATAAGTAGTTGAGATGTTAGTAAACTCCGGACAATTCAAAGCTTCTTCAAGAATAAGACACATATCATGAGAAGTAGTCAGATTTAACGGATCTGCAAAACCGTAAGCTGTAGTAAAGTTAGTGTTAGTACAACCAATTTCAATTGCTTTATCATTCATCATCTTACAGAAATCTTTTTCGGTCTCTCCCATATACACGCCGAGAGCAAGAGCAGAATCATTACAAGATTTGAGAAGAGCTGAGTAAAGTAAATCTTTGACTGTTACTTCTTCACCGACAATCAGACCGAGCTTTACATAATCGTCAGGAATATTCTCAACCATAGGCTGAGTTATGGTAACAATTGAATCAAGATTCAGTTTTTCCAATGCAAGAAGACAAGTCATTACTTTTGTAATAGAAGCAGGCTCTAATTGAACATCAATATCCGAACCGATAAGAAAAGCTTTTGAAGCAGTATCATAGAGAGCATAAGACTTACCGTTAATTACCGGGCTGTCATCCGGTTGTTCCTCAATCAATTCGTAGATAGCTTCGTTTTGAGATATTACATTATCATTTGGATCATCAAAATCCTCATTAACTGCAAGAACCGGACTAAAAACTGAAATGAATGTAAGCATTAAACTGATGAAAAATGAAAATATTTTTGTATGTCTTTTTTTATACATTGAACTCTTCCTTATAAATAATAATATTTATATTATAAGATACTTTTTTTACATTTATGTTGAATTTTGAATACGAAAATAAGAGTTTTTCGAGTATAATAATTCGGTAAAATGATTATAAGAGGGTTATTATGGCTATAATTAATGTTTCAAAACAGGATTTAGCTTCTGTTTATTCGGCAAAAGAACAGCTGCGTAATTATTACAGCAGTTTAAAGAGACCGATTTATTATTTTGTTCATACCTACGGTTGCCAGTTAAATGAATCCGACAGTGAGAAACTTATCGGAACACTTGAGGATATCGGAATCAGAGAAGGTACGGAAGAAAATGCAGATATAGTTATTTTTAACACTTGTGCCATTCGCGAAAATGCTGAAGACAGGCTTTTCGGTAATTTGGGTGTATTTAAGGCCCGCAAAAGAGAAAATAAAGAATTAATGATTATTGTATGTGGATGTATGATGAAGGTTAAGGAAAATGTTGAGCGCATAAAAAACAGTTTCCCTTACGTAGATATTGTATTTGATCCGCAGCAGATTCATAATCTGCCTTTGTTAATGTTAGATAAAATCGGCCGAAGAAAGCAGCTTATTGATATATCGGAAGAAGACTACATTGTCGAAGATAATCTTCTTGCAGTAAAACGTGCGCGTAAATTCAGAGCTTTGGTTCCGATTATGTATGGATGTAATAATTTCTGCACTTACTGCATAGTTCCTTATGCACGAGGAAGAGAACGATCACGTGACTTTAATGAGATTATAGATGAGCTTAAACAACTGGCAGTTAACGGTTATAAAGAAGTAATGCTTCTCGGTCAGAATGTTAATTCTTATGGTAAAGGTGATAATTTTGATAAGAGTTTTGCTGATTTGCTCCGTGCTGCGGCTGAGATTGAAGGTTTCTCAAGAGTAAGATTTATGACTTCGCATCCTCGTGACTTATCTGATGAAGTTATTGATATAATGTCTGAATATAAAACTTTGGAAACTCATTTACATCTTCCTGTACAGTCAGGTTCTGACAGAATTCTTAAGGAAATGAACAGACATTATACAAGAGAACAGTATTTAAGAACTGCTCTCAAATTCAGAGAAAGACTACCTGAAGGCTCTATCTCTACCGATATTATTGTAGGTTTTCCCGGTGAGACTGAGGAAGATTTTAAGGACACACTTTCGATTGTTGATGAAGTAAAATATGATTCTGCTTTTACATTCCAGTATTCAATCAGACCGGGAACAAAGGCTGCAAGCTATCCTAATCAGGTTCCTAAAGAGGTTGTAACAGAGCGTTTCGGCAGACTTTTAGAGCTTCAGAATGATTATGTAAATAAATCAAATCAAAATAAGGTTGGTTTGGTTGAAGAGGTGCTTATTGAGGGCGAGAGCTCTACAGCCAAGGATATTTTGACGGGTAGAACAAGATCTAATCATCTTGTTAATTTCACTATTCCTGAAGATTTTAAGTCGAACGGAAAATTAATCAGTCCTTCAAACCCTGAATCTGCCTGCAGTGCTTCTCAATTTGAAGGAAAGCTTTGCAATGTCAGGATTACACATTCAAGACCTTATTCAATTGACGGCGTAATGGAGAGTATTATCGATGGCTGATGTAGTTGAGTATAAATTATCTGATATAGAATATGACAAGCTGTCACCAATGATGAAGCAATATGCTGATACTAAGAAAAAACTCGGTGACGTCATTGTGTTCTACCGACTCGGTGATTTCTATGAGATGTTTTTTGACGACGCTTTATATGTCTCTAAAGCTCTTGAACTTACTTTAACTGCCAGAGATTGCGGAAATAATTTAAGAGCGCCTATGTGCGGTGTTCCTTATCATTCTTATTCGACATATGCCTCAAGATTGCTTAACATGGGACATAAAATTGCTATTTGCGAGCAACTTGAAGATCCTGCAACTGCTGTCGGACTCGTAAAAAGAGGAATTGTTAAAATTATGACTCCGGGTACGTCCGTTGATTTAAACAGCGTAGATGAGAGACAGAATAATTTTTTGATGTCGGTATTTTGCATCGGTTCACAATATGGCTGTGCCATAAGTGATATTTCCACCGGTTTGTTGGAAGCTACACAGCTTATTACTGATAATAACGATGAACATCTTATTAATCTTATAGGAAAATATAATCCTTCAGAGATTATCTATAATAAAGATTTTATCGGAACGCAGGCATATAATTTTATTGAACTGAGTTTTAAAACTTCATTTACCGAGAGAAGCGATAGAGACTTCGGAACTTTAAGAATAAAGGACGGTTCTATTGATATAACTGAAGCTGAGATTTTCAGTGATAATATCCTTTTGCTCGGCGCTGTTAATGCATTACTTTTATATGCTGATGAGACGCAGGTTGATAAAGTAATTCATATTCTTAATCTAAGGTTTTTTAAGATAACCGATACAATGGAACTTGACTTGTCTACCAGAACAAATCTTGAATTAACACAGACAATCAGATCCAAGTCTAAGCGCGGTTCATTATTATGGGCTATTGATAAAACAAAAACCAGTATGGGAGGACGTCTTCTTCGTAAATTTATTGAAGAACCGCTTATTAATGTAAGTGAAATAAATAAAAGACTCGATGCTGTCGAAGAATCACTTAATAAATTTATACAAAGACAGGAATTAATTGAAGGTCTGTCAGGTCTTTATGATATTGAGAGATTGTCGACAAAAGCAGCTTTGGGTACTATTAATGCTCGAGAATTGTTAGCTTTAAAGCATGCATTGGGTAAGCTTCCTTTTATTTGTGATGTTGCATCCGGATTTAGTAACGGTCTTTATAAGGATATAAATAAACTTTTGGATCCGATGACTGATGTATATGAACTTCTTGAAGCTTCAATTAATGAAGATCCGCCTATTTCTTTGCATGACGGAGATATTATTAAACGTGGATATAATAAAGAGTGTGATGAGTTGTATGAGATTACAACCAATGCAAAAGAATATATATTAAAACTTGAAGCATCTGAGAAAGAGAAAACCGGCATCAAAAATCTTAAGGTCGGATACAATAAGGTTTTCGGATATTATATTGATATTACAAAAAGTAATACTTTGCCTATACCGGATTATTATGTAAGAAAACAAACTCTTACCAATGCAGAGAGATATATTACCCCTGAACTTAAAGAATTAGAGGAGAAAATATTAAGTTCCTCAGGTAAGAGGGTAAATCTTGAGTTTGAGATTTTTACTGAAATCAGAAATAGAGTTACAGAACAGAAGGAACGTTTATTTGCTTGTGCCAAAGCAATAAGCCTTCTGGATGTTATTACTTCTCTTGCTGAGCTTGCTTCGGTAGAAAATTACGTAAGACCTGTAGTTAATGATTCTGATGTTCTTGAGATTGTTGACGGCAGACATCCTGTTGTTGAGAAAGCGTTATCAAGAAGCGAGAGATTTGTTCCGAATTCGACTGAACTTAATAATGAGAACAGACTTATGGTTTTGACGGGGCCTAATATGGCAGGTAAGTCTACATATATGCGACAGGTTGCAATTATTGTTCTTATGGCGCAGATTGGTTCTTTTGTTCCGGCTAAGTCAGCGACTATAGGTTTGGTTGACCAGATATTTACAAGAATCGGTGCTTCGGATGATATCTCATTGGGACAGTCTACTTTTATGGTTGAGATGAATGAAGTATCCAATATTTTAAAGAATGCTACTTCTAAGAGCTTGCTTTTACTTGATGAAGTAGGACGCGGTACTTCCACATATGACGGACTTTCAATTGCCTGGGCCGTTATTGAGTATATTATTGATCCTAAGATTTTGTTTGCAAGAACTATTTTTGCTACACATTATCATGAATTAAATCAGCTTGAACGATTGACTCCGGGTATTTTTAATTGCAGAGTTGATGTAAAAGAAGATTCAGATAAAGTAGTTTTCCTTCATAAGATTGTAAAGGGAGGTACTTCTGACAGCTACGGTATCGAAGTTGCTCGTTTGGCAGGTCTTCCGGAAGAAGTTCTTACAAGAAGTAAATCTATTCTTAAGGAATTAGAGCGTATAGGTGATTTTAAGATTAAAGACGACAGTGATGATTATGCTTCAGTCGAAGACGTTGCCGAAGATAAAGTATTTGACATCGGAAAAGCAGAATTCAGTAAAAAGGATAAACTTCGTGAGCAGATTAGAGATATAGATATTACACGTCTCACACCGATTGAAGCAATGAATATACTATATAATCTTGTTGATGAAGTGAATAAGGAAAATATTTGATATGTCACGTATAAATCTTCTTGATACAATTACTGCTAATGCCATTAAAGCGGGTGAAGTTATTGAACGTCCTTCATCCATTGTTAAGGAGCTTGTTGATAATTCAATTGATGCAGGTGCTACTTCGATAAGTATTTCTTTTGAAAACGGCGGTATTACATTTATTAATGTTACTGACAACGGAATCGGTATGGATAAGGAAGATGCAGAGAAGTGTTTTCTTATTCATGCTACGTCAAAAATCAAGTGTATAGAAGATGTATACAGCCTTACGACTCAGGGCTTCAGAGGCGAGGCTCATGCTTCTATCGTTGCCTGTGCAGATGTGACTTTAGAGACCAGACAGGCAAATTCTGAAGATGGTTACAGAATTGAATATAAGAACGGAGTACAGGTTAATTCGACAACTACAGCATGCGATTACGGCACTTCAATAAGTGTTTCTGATTTGTTTGCCAATATTCCTGCAAGATTTAAATTTCTCAAAAAAGATTCCACTGAAGGAATGTATATTACACATATAATTGAACGCCTTGCCGTAGTTAATCCGCATATTTCGTTTAAACTATTTAAAGACGGTAAACTTGTTATCAATACACCGGGAACAGGTGATATGCTAGATACAATTTACAGCGTATATGGAAAAGAGACTGCCTCAGAACTTGTTAAGGTTGATTATGAATTTGAAGGACTTAAATTAAAAGGATTTACCGGAAAACCTGAATTCGCAAAGCCGACTCGTGCAATGCAGGTATTTTACGTTAACGAACGTAATATAAAGAATTCAGTTTTAACTTCGGCATTGGATGAAGCATACAGAAATCTTGTTATGAAAGGCAAATTTGCTATTTGCTTCCTTTGTCTTTATATTCCTCAGAATCTTGTTGATGTTAATGTTCATCCTCAAAAACTCGATGTTCGCTTTAATAACGAAGGTGATGTTTTCAGACTCATTTATCACGGAGTAAAAAATGCTGTTTTAAATACCAATGAATCAATTGAGATGAAACTTGGTTCAACAAATGACACAAATAAACCTGCGCCTGAGAAAGACCAGTTAAAATTTGATACTTCAGCAATAAATTCAGTTTTACCACAGAATATTATTCCTCGAAAACCTATTATTCAGTCAAATAGTGATTCTGAATTCGATTCTCTGTTTCCAAAACGTGAAGAAAAAACTGATATTAACGAGATTAAAGCCTATAAGAATATTCTTGATACTCTGTCTGATATTCCGGCTGCCGTTGCGGTTAATGTTAATGAACAGCAGCAACCACAACAGTCACAACCTGTTTTTGAAGTTGAACAGAAATCAGACAGAAGTGACTTCGATGAATTACTTGAATCGGATTTTGTCGGTTTTGTATTTAATACATATATCATTATGCAAAATGATTCAAATATGTTTCTTATAGATCAGCATGCTGCTCATGAACGAGTTCTCTACGAACAATTTCTGGAGAAATACTCGCAAAACAATAATGCTTTAATTAAGCAAACCTTAATTGTCCCTAAGGTTCTTTCTCTAGGACAGTCGGATTTACATTTTGTGGTTGAAAATGCGGATTTATTTTCACGTTACGGTTTCGAGATTGAGCAAATTGGTGACAGCGACGTTGCAGTAAGAACAGTACCTTTTGATTATAAGGACGTAGATATCGGAAAAGCAGTTGAACAGATTATTACTTCTTCTAATTCTGATATTCCGCAAGGAGATAATCAATGGTTTTCTTTAATTGCGACCAAAGCATGTAAGGCTGCTATAAAAGGAAATCAAAAAATTGACAGAGAAGAAGCGCTTGAGTTGTTGCGTTTGATGCGTAATCTTAAGGATCCTTATCATTGTCCGCACGGTAGACCGACTTTTGTTAAGCTTAAACAGACAGATCTTGAGAAAGAATTTAAAAGGATTGTTTAATGAAGGAAATTAAGAATATATTAGATAATTACAGCTATATTCCAATAATTTGCGGTCCGACTGCAAGCGGTAAAAGTTCGCTTGCTTTGAATTTGTGCACAAAAACCCAAGGCGAACTTATTTCCTGTGACTCTATGCAGATATATAAGTTTTTTGATATCGGTACGGCAAAAGCTACAATAGAAGAACAGTCGCAAGTAAAACATCATATGATAGATATAATTGAACCTGACCGGTCATATTCTGTTAATGACTACTGTAATGATTGCTATACGGTAATTGAATCATTGTTAAATCAAAAGAAATTACCTGTTATCTGCGGCGGTACAGGTCAATATGTTAAAACTTTGTGCGAAGGTATTAAATATACAACCGCAGAAGTTGATGAGTCAATTGTAAAAGAGCTTTATGATGAATATGAGCTTAGCGGTATTGAGAATTTATATAAGCGTCTCGAATCTATAGACAGTGCAGCCGCTTCTAAAATTCATCCCAATGATATAAGAAGAGTAATAAGAGCACTCAGTTTATATATGGCTACCGGAAAAACTTTTACTGAATGGAATAACGAATCCATGACTGAGGGACCAAGATATCCTTTTAAAGTTTTTGCAATTGATATGGACAGAAGTATCTTATATGATCGAATCAACAAAAGAGTAGATATGATGATTGATGACGGGCTCCTTGAAGAAGTAGACAGAATTCTTAAAATGAATATACCTGCCGGTTCAACTTCAATGCAGGCAATAGGATATAAAGAATTCATTGATTACTTTAAAGGCTCTGTTACCCTTGATGAAGCAATATATCAGATTAAACTGCGTTCAAGACATTATGCAAAGAGACAGTTAACCTGGTATCGTTATATGAACAATATAATCTATTTAGACTTTAATAACAGTACGGAACAAAATATAGAGAAAATATTAAATGAGATAAGATGAAGTTATTGACTTCAATTTATGAGTTTGCTACTAATTGTAATGCTGCTATATATTCGGTTCTTCAAAGTGAAGTCATGTGCAATTATAATCTATAAAAAAAGACGAGGCTGTCTCAAAACTTCAATGTTATTCAAAGTATTTAAGCAGGAAAGTATCAGGACATATTGCTATTGCATCAAATTCGGTTTGCGTTAGAAATGCGATTTTTTTGGCGATTCTAACGCAATTTGTTCTCGGCGAGCGCCTCCAACACACTGCAATTCCGCAAGGTGTGTCCATAAAATTTGAAGAAAAAACGTTAATTCTTGCG
>JAZLGO010000043.1:0-9352 GCA_045616305.1 Saccharofermentans sp.
AAGGGTGAGATTTTTCCTCGATTTTAGTGAGATTTATATCGCGGCTTCGGCCGCTGCATACTGTACAACAAAATCTCACCAAAAACAGCCTTTTTTCTCACCCAAGGGTGAGATTTTTCCTCGATTTTGGTGAGATTAATATCGCGGCTCCGGCCGTCACATACTGTACAACAAAATCTCACCAAAAACAGCCTTTTTTCTCACCCAAGGGTGAGATTTTTCCTCGATTTGGGTGAGATTAATATCGCGGCTCCGGCCGCCGTTGCATTATGATTCCACCGGCCGCCGCAATCCACCGGACGCTGCCATACACCAGGCGCTGCCATCCGCCGGCCGCATAATACCCCGGCCGCCGCATAATACCCCGGCCGCGTCACGGCACCTGTTCATTTACTCATTTGTACGCAGCCTTTCGACTACTGTCTTGCGTGCCATTACTGTGTAAACAATGTAAGGGATAAGCGCGCCGAGGATTACAAACACTATGGAAATGAGCAACATAGGTGTTAATGAGAACTCAGGAACTATATATTCTAAGCCCTCGAAGACTTTTACAAACGGGAAATGGAGAACGGCATATAGAAGGCCGCCCACAAGAATGCTTCCGAGGCAGTACAGATAGCCTTCGATTACGAGAACTTTCTTTTGCTGCTTATCAGTCATTCCGATTGCCTTGAGAACGGCAAATTCGTGAGATCTTGAGAGAATTCCGGTCAAAACCGCATTTACGAAGTTGAGGATTCCGATAATTAATAATACTGTGCAAAGTATGATTACAACACTTCTGATTGCATTCTCGAAAGCATTAAATTCCTCTCGTTCGGTCTGATCGCTCTTATAAGCAAGTGAATTATTATCGCAGTACTCTTTAATAAATTTCTCTGCTTGCTCCGTCATAGCGGTATCTTTGCTGTTATATACATGGAGATAGCGATAGATTTTGCCGTTCGTATCTGATTCCAGTGTCGATGAAGGAAGAACAAAGGCGTAGGAATCAGAGAACATGTAACCTATATACAAATCTGCGGAAGGTTCAACTATGGCACAAATCTCATACTCGACCTGCTTCGTATTGTTCTCAACTTTGATAAATTCGTTAGGTGTTTTCTTTAAATCAAATTCTGTCTCAAGAACTTCTCCGGTTCTTGTGTCGCTGCACTCGGTTTGAACATAATTTATTGTTACTTTATCGCCGACCTGTACATCCTGCTTGTCGTTTCCGTCAAGATTCAAAGCTATTGCATTTGAATCCGGCTCGAAAAGCGGTGCCAAGTCTCCCTCAACCAATTTAACATTGTTAAATAATGAATCATCATAGCCTACTATTAGTGCCAAGTCATTTTCGCCGATATCTTCGCCGATATTTTCGCCGATATTTTCGCCGACAGTAGGAATTCCGACAGTTGTATATGCAGAACCTGACTCTTCAAAATCGAACTCTTTATTTATGTAGCCGATATCGCTGTCGCTTACAAAATCATTAACAAAACCGGTTACATTATCAGGCATCTCACAATTAAAGTAATCAGTGTTGCTGATTTTAAAGGCATAGTCAGAAGTGTAAAATTTATCAAAAGACATGCCGCCTGCAAAGCTGAATCCCAATGAAAGAATAACTATAGGAAGTGCCATGGACAGATATACAAGAATGGTTTTCTTCTTATTACGACCCATATTTCTTAATGCCATGCCTGCAAGACCTGACACGTTCTTATTATTCTTGTTATCTACTCTGACTTCACTGTATCTGAAGGCCTCAACAGGTGAGATTCTTGCTGCAATCTTTCCTGGTTTACTGCAAGAAATCAAAACAGTGATGAAGGCAAAAACTGCTGACAAAATCCAAATCAAAGGTGACATTGAGAAGCTGTCTGCTACAGGAGCCAAAATAGTGGATCCCAAAATTATAGGAGTCGTAAATATTCCTACTGCAGTTCCGAGAATAACTCCCAAAGGTATACCGACAGCGCTTAAAATAAATGACTGAATTCTGATTATTCTCTTGAGCTGCTTACCGGTAACACCGATTGTCTTCAAAAGGCCGTAGTATGAGATATCATTTACTACAGAGATTTGGAAAATATTGAAAATTATGAGATATCCGCTGAATCCGATTACTGCTATAAACAACAAAATGAAAGCAATAGTCTCAAAGTCCGTTGCACTCTCATCTTCTCCGCCGTAAAACTCTATGCACTCAGGTAAAACATTGTAAGAGACAACTTCTTCAAGATACTCAGCAGAAATAATATTTGTTCTGTCTATGCCGCCTGCCTGCTTGGCATAATCTTCTGTACAACAAACATAATGACAATGACCGATATTATTTTCTTTATAAATTCCGACTAATTTGAAGGTATCATAATTAACGTCGCCTGTTGACTCTGCTAAATAACTGACATAAGGAAGTGTAACATCTGCATCCAATTCTTCCTTGATTCCGAGTGAACTTAATATTGCAGAATCAACTGCAATCTCATTGTCTTTCTCAGGCAAACGACCTTGAGATAAATCTATATAATGCCAGTCTGCACTTCTGTCATCCATATATGTCAATACAATAGGCTTATTACCAAAAGGCTGACCGCTGTATTCACCTATTGCCGTCTCATAAGCCAGCGCCTCTTCAGGAAAATCTGATGATATCTCATCCTTCAAATCATCGCTGAGATTATCGATATAGGCAGTTGCCTTGCAGCCGCACATTCTGTAGCCCAGTTCGTCTGATGCAGTTTTAAACGAGAAAACAGCTGAGAAAACACTCGTTAAAAGCAAAGTTGTAAGCATAATAGCCGCAACGGCAATAATATTACGTTTGGCTGATTTTTTTAATGTCTTTACCGCAAGTTTGAAAATACATGAGGAATTATCTACGTTCATCTTAATATTCCTCCGTTAATTCATACTGATTCTGCCGTCTTCAATTCTTACAATACGGTCAGCAGTCTGAGCAATCTCGTCATTATGAGTAATCATGATAAGAGTCTGATTATATTTATTGCAAGTGGTTTTAAGCAAACCCAATACATCAAGTCCCGTCTTTGAATCAAGATTACCGGTCGGCTCATCTGCAAGAATAATAGCAGGCTTTGAAGCCAGCGCTCTTGCAATTGCCACTCTCTGTTGCTGTCCGCCGGACAATTGTGTAGGAAGTGACTTAACTTTCTCCTTTAATCCTAAAATAGTTATTAATTCATCGATATATTTCTTATCTGTCTTTTTACCGTCAAGTTCAATCGGAAGTGTAATATTATCATATACATTCAAAACAGGAACGAGATTAAAGGCCTGAAAAATAAAGCCTATCTTTCTTCTTCTGAAAATAGTAATCTCTTCGTCCTTCATATTTTGAAGATTGTTGCCGTCTATAATAACCTCACCCTCATCAGGTTTATCAAGTCCGCCAAGCATATTAAGGAGAGTAGATTTACCGCTTCCCGAGGTACCTACTATGGCAAGGAACTCCCCCTTATTTACAGTAAGACTTACGTTGTCTAATGCATGTACTTCTACACTGCCCTTCCCATATGTTTTTTTCAGATTAGATGCTTTTAAAATTTCCATCTGTTGAATCTCCTTTAACTTAAATATCGTAGTTTCCTTAGCTACGATACTCATCATACGAACAGATTCTTACCAAATTCTGTCCTGATTCAGGAAAATTATGACATTTTTGACAGATTCTTATTTATCGGAATAAATATCGAAAATGTGCTTCCCTGTCCTTTAACTGACTTCAACTTTATATATCCATCTTCAGACATTATTATCTCTCGTGCCAAATACAGTCCGATTCCGACACCTTCTTCTTCAGAAACCTCTGTTGCTCTGTAAAATCTCTGAAAAATCTTGGAGGATTCTTCCTCACTTATACCGATTCCTGTATCCTTAACATCAATTCTTACAAAAATATCGGAAGCCTCCGTACTTATCTCAACGCAGCCTTCATCGGTATATTTAACTGCATTATCAACGATATTCAAAAGAGCCTCTCTTGTCCACTTCATATCAAAATCGGCCGTGATATTATCGGTCTTATCTGTTTTAGCTATGAGCTTTATGTTTTTGCTTTGCGCCTTGCTTAAAAGCTCGGTCGTCACGGACTTAACAAGCTCGTTAACTGAGTTTTTGTCCGGCTTTAATGCAACTATTCCGTTCTCTAATCTTGAAAGCTTAACCAAAGAATCCACAAGGAATCTGAGTTTCTCTGTTTGAGCATGTATAATTTCAACGGATTCTTTTCCTTCATCAGATAAAGACTCCTCTTCAGTAAGTAATTCGGAATGCAGAAGCAGATTGGCAATAGGCGTCTTCGTTTGATGAGAAATATCCGAGATCATTTCCTTTATTCTGTTTTTCTCATCAAGAATATTCTCCTCTGATGTGAGCCTTGACTGAAGAAAATCCGAGAATCTGTTTTCTATAGAAGATACATGAGACTCATCAAATTCCTTCACCTTGAATGAACCTTTCATGGCTTCATCAAGTATATCATCCAATCTGTTCATTGTTTTCTTACAGCGAAGCCTTACTGTCAGTACAAATATAACAGAAGCCGATGCTATTATTCCAAAGACAATCGGTAACAAGCAGTTTGCCATTAAAGCACCTCTTTTTTACAATCATTTATTAATCAAACGACCACTCATATCCTAAGCCGTAAACTGTTTTAATGTACTTTGTTGCAGAAAGCTTGGCGCGAAGTCTTTTGACTGCTACGGAAAGAGCATTCTCATCTACAAAATCACCGCCGTCTGTCCACACTCTGTCTATGAGTACATCTCGCTTCATCACCATATTTTCGTTTTGGACAAGTATATAAAGAAGTTTCTGTTCAATTTTGCTCAGTTCAACCTGATTTCCGTTAACCTTGAATATCATGCTTAAGAAATCAAACTCGTATTCGTTTTTTGAATAGACATCGGAATTCTTTACTGATGCTGCCTCACAGCTTTTAAGCTGAGTATTTACACGAGCTCTTAATACATTCAGCGAGAAAGGCTTCGTTATATAGTCATCGGCACCGCTTTCCAAACCGGCAACTATGTCCATATCAGTATCGTTTGCGGTAACCATTATAACTTTTATATCACTGTTTAATTTCTTTATTTCAGACAAATAATCTATTCCGTTTCCGTCCGGAAGATTCTCGTCAAGCAATATAAGTGACGGCATAAACAGCTGCACCTGCTCTCGTGCCTCTGTTATCGTCGTACACGAGATAACAGTGCGTTCATCACTTTTCAGCGCTTTGCACAGTCCCTTACTGATTCCTATATCGTCTTCAACTACCAAAATGTATTGCATTAAATATGACACTCCAAACAAATAAAAATTGGGCGGGCATCCTCACGGTTAAAGATAAAACCGCAGATTTTCCCGCCCACATCGGTTACAAAAACTTATCTCACAATACCGTAAGATGAACAAAGAGCATCAAACTCAATTGAGCCGGAGAAGCCGTTGTATACTTCTTCTCTTGTCATGCCCTTACTCATATTATCTACCCATCCGTTGATCTCATCATTGCCGGCTTCTCTTCCAAAGAAGGCTCTGTACATATAAGCTACGAAGTCCGCATCATTAAGATTCATCTGTATGAATTCAGGACTGAATACGAAGCTGTATGCTACTGAAGAACCGGTTACTTCGTTATTGAGAAGCTTCTGAACCCAGATGGTCTGGCTGCCGATATCAGGAAGTCTGTTAAGACAGATTCTGTAAAGCCTTGCAACAAAACAGTTAATTCCGCCCTGCTGTGCATTCGGTACTCCTACTGCATAATATCCGGATACTACACCGTACTTCTCGCAGAGATTATAGAATTCCTGTGAATTAGCAAAACCTGCAAATACAACTTCTCTGGATTCATTATTATCAAGCTGTTCTACCCAATAATTAAAACCTGCTTCATCTGCCTCACGGCCGAAGAACATAGAGTACAAATCTTTAACGTACTTCTTATTGTCTGTATTTTTATTGATATACTCACCGCTGAAAATAAAGCCGTAACCTACCTGCGCTCCGCAAGCCTGACCGTTATTGAGCTGATCCACCCAAGAGTCAAAACCTTCTTCATCCGGCTGTCTTCCGAGAGCTACCTGATAACAACGCTCTACAAAGTCACCGACATTAAGTTCTGAAGGTGCTGATGTCGGCTGCGGATTAGCTGTCGGTGCTGATGTCGGTGCCACTGAAGGAGTAGCGGAAGGATCATCAGTAGGAACAGGTGTCGGAGTAACCTTGAGTGTATATACAACTGAATTTGATTCCGGTGAACCCTCTACATTATATAATGAGAGACTTGAACCTGTTACAATGTCACTCTTAGCGTCGGTACTTACTGCACAAATACCATAACCATCTCTTTCTGATTTTAATGAAATCGGGTTTGCCTGACCTTCAAGAGAAAGTTTACCTGAATTATGAATCCATACTGTATTGTTATTTATACTTGTTGCATCTACTTTTCCCGTACCTGCAATAACGATACCGTCATATGCATCAAGAGCGCAACCGAGTGCCTTGATAGTAATATCACCGGTCTTGTCGAGTGTTATAGGCTCCTGAGAGATTAATCCGATGCCCTGAGCATCTATATTCAAATCACCGCTTCCTTTGATGGACATAGCCTTCAACGAAGTAATTCCGGCGGCAGGAGTGCTGTTTTTAATTGTGACGTCACCGCTTCCCGCAAGATTGACGTTTTTGCCGGCAGTCATACCATCTCTTTCAGAATTAATCAATATATCAACATCACCGTCGATAGCAACAGACTCAGTATCTGATGTTATACCTGTAGTACATTCATTAACGTTAATAGTACCTTTGCCGCCGATTGACAAGTTGAAGCAAGAGAATATAGCTCGATTCTCTGCGCTGATATTTAAGGTACCATCCATATTAACCGCCAAATCACCCAATTCGGCATAAATACCGCTTTTCCCATATGAATTAGCTTCAATATCCAATGTATCTTTAATATTCAGCGTAATACCTTCACCCGAGCTAATTCCGCTTCCAGGATCGCTATCATCTAAAGTAATAATGTTCTTACCGATTGTGTTAATTACTACTTCCTTTTCCGACCAAACTCCGGCGAAAGCATATGCATCTGTAATTGTTGCATTGTCGAGGGTTACGGTATACGGTGAAGTGCTCACATCAAGAGTTGCCTTTCCGCTGCCGCAGGTAATACCGCTTTTGGCATTACTGCTTGTAAACTGAACGCCGTTTACCCAAATTGTATAATCCTCAGCGGCAGCAATGTTCATCGGCATTGCTGTTACAAGTATTCCCATTGTCAAAAACGCTGACGATAGACGCTGCGTCAAATTTTGTTTCCTTCTCATCCTTTATCTCCTATTCATAAATCCTATTCATTAAACAGAAATATGTATATATCAGAGCTCCTCCACTGCCGTGAACAAGCACTGAACCCGCTAATTATTATACACGTCTGAGGCCTAATACTCAATATTACACGGGTAAAACCGCTTCGGTGATGGTGTGTGACTCACCCAAGTTCTCATAGGTTTAAAAAACCTCTGCACATACTTGTCATGCACAGAGGTCCGTTAAATCAATAACAGCTTTTACTTAAATTATGGTTTATAAGCTTCAAGAATATCCATTATATCTTCTTCGTTTATATTGCCGTTCAAGACATCGCCGTTCGGCATAAAGCCGATTGCATGAATATCAGTCGGATCTTCGTCATAAGGCGAAGAAGTATCGATGCCTTCCTCGAAATATTCACTGAGATATTTTAATGCATTTCCGCTTGGGAAAATTACGTTTCCGTTACCCTCAGGAATATTCAAATCCTTGAATTTTGCCAATATCTCTCTCGTCTTAAGATTATACGGATTATTATCGGTCTTGCTTACCAACCAAGCAGGACTTAAACTGATGTTTATCTTTGACTTCACTGCACATTCGGCAAAGAGCATTACAGGCTCCAACGGAATTGTCTCCTGATGAAAAGCATCAACCGACAACAATATATCATTCACTCCGCTTTCACTCAACAACTTAACTACTTCTTCTATTCTCTCATTTTTACGAGAGAAAAATCCGTTAGTAATTAACTGTCTTGTTTCTATTCCCAGCTCTGTTGCCGTCTTGTGAACAGCGCAAACAATCTCCGGATAAATGAGCGGCTCCCCGCCGAAAGTCATCAAAGATTTAATTTTATAGTTGCCGCATATCTCACGAATCGCTTTAACTGCAAGTTCTTTATCTATGTGTCCTTTACAGGTTGTGTGGTCACCTTCAGAGCAATGAATGCACTTTCCGGTGCAAGCCATTGTAACAACAAATTCAATTCTATCTATGTTTTTTACATATTCATTCATATAACTTCATCCTTTCAAAGTGAAATTTTTCTTCATTTTGACGATGCAGTTCTGACAACATAATTACTTTATTTATCTCGATACAATCTGCTGTCAGTATTAGAACTGCATCGAGTATATAATTCGCTTTCTCATCTTTATATTCTCCTTTTCGAAAAGCTAAGTAAAAAAACTATAATCTTATAACCATTCATCTCTGCGGCGCAACATTACCCTAATAACCGAATTCAATTCAGACTTACATTATAGCAACATTTAAACAGTATAGCAATACGAACATGCTTGTATATACGTGCGCGCGTGTATTCTACTTGTATATTATTCTACTGTATTATTAATCCACCATGAAAACAGCATTCATACACCTTCTCATTCTCACAATATATTTTCTCATAACCCTGGAACCATTTAAAATCGCCTGCAACATTACAACTGTAAATATACTGACCTGACTGATAACTCTTAGGTCCTCTGTATGGCATACTTACATCAGCAGCACGGAGTGCCTCTTTCAAAAAATCCCCGCTGAATCTTTGACTCAAAACACGCCCCATATAGTTCATTGCGTACTGTGATTTCCCTTCATACCAGATTGCCTCTTCACCTGCAAATTGCTCACCGCTGACATAGGTATCGTGATAAGTATACGGTCCGTTACTGTAAGTAAAATCATGTGAATCCAATCTGGTAGAATCTGTCTCATTCATATATGCAGCATAGCTATTAACATTAGCTTCCAAACGAAACTTAATCAGCCCGACAATCTCCGGTGTCATATTATCCGCACACGTCGAGTCCTGCGAAGCAAATCTCACCAAAATCGAGGAAAAATCTCACCCTTGGGTGAGAAAAATGGGTTCTTCTAAGAATTTGTGGGAATAAGTAATTGAAAAAGGAGCATATATATCCTAAGGTTTAGTTGCACAAATAAAAACTCAAAAGGATATAGAATATGCTCCTAGACTTCAATAATACACAGATAAAGATTACTTGCC
>JAZLGO010000044.1:0-4232 GCA_045616305.1 Saccharofermentans sp.
ATTCCCGAGAATTGAGCACGGAATTCAGAAAACATTGCAATTTTATGGGAATTTATGAATAGAGACGGCAATTCTGCAAGGTGTGTTAATGAAATACAAAGGAAAATATGATTTTTGCAGAAAAGGTAATTATAGTGAATCTGGAATCCGAAGCGTCATGAATCACAAAACTAACTACAAATTGTTTAGCAATCTATTTCCCAAGGAAAACATGATGAAAGAAAAAAAATAAAATAAACAGTGTATAACAGTTGACAAACAGTTATATACTGTTGTATACTGTTTACACAAAAGGAAGGAATTAGACAATATGCATATTATTCTTAACAATACTTCTTTGATACCGATTTATGAACAATTGGTGGAGCAAATTAAAAATCTGATAGTATCCGGCGAACTGGCTGAGAATACGATTCTGCCTTCGGTGAGAGCACTGGCTTCAGAACTTAAAATAAGCGCTCTTACGGTAAAGAAAGCTTACGATAAGCTTGAGGAAGACGGCTTTGTAATTACTGTTCACGGCAAAGGAACGTATGTTGCTGAGACAGACGGTTCCAAAGCACAGGAAGCACGTTGCAAAGCGATTGAGGATGAGTTGATTCAGTTGGTGACCAAAGCGCACGGCGTGGGAATGTCAAGCGATGACATCAGAGCTATGTTGGATATTATATTAGAGGAATGAGGAGAGTTGTATGATTAAGGCGAAGAATCTGGTTAAAGAATATAAAGACTTCAGATTGGATGTTTCATTTGAAATTCCGGCAGGATATATTACCGGGTTTATCGGGAAGAACGGTGCAGGTAAGAGTACTACGATAAAGTTGTTATTAGGTTTAATAAAACCAACAGGCGGAAGCATTGAAGTTTTTGACATTGATGCCTGCAAGATGAACGATGATGCTAAACAGAAGCTGGGTGTTACACTTGCGGACTCAAGCTTCGCCAACAGCTTGAATATAAAACAAATAAATAACATTCTTAAGATTATGTATAAGGAGTATGATGAGGAATTCTTTATGAGTAAGTGTAAGGCGTTTGGTTTGCCTATGGATAAGAAAATCGAAGATTTTTCTACCGGAATGAAGGCAAAAGTCAGAGTTCTTATCGCTTTAAGTCATAAAGCCAAGCTTCTTGTTATGGATGAACCGACATCAGGTTTGGATGTAGAATCCAGAAAAGAAATTCTGGATTTGCTCAGAAATTACATGGCAGAAGATGAGGAAAGAAGCATAATTATTACATCTCATATTTCAACAGATCTGGAAGGACTTTGTGATGATGTATATTTGATTGACGGTGGTAAGATTCTTGTACATGAAGAGACGGACGTAATTCTGTCGTCATATGGTACACTTAAGGTTTCCGACAGTCAGTATGAGAAGATTGACAAGAACTATTTTATAACAGTCAAGAAAGAGAACTTCGGATATGTTTGTCTGACCAATCAGAAACAATATTATTTGGAAAACTATCCGGATGTAGTTATTGAGAATGCATCAATAGATGACTTGATTTTGAATTTGGCAGGAGGTAACAGAGTATGAAAGGTTTATTTTTGAAGGATTTATATTTATTAAAGAGTAATATCGCTTCTATAATCATATTGGTAGCTTTAAGCATTTGGTTTGTTATCACTTCGGATAATCCGTTTTTTGCAATATTCTATATATCTTTAATCAGCATTACGATGGGCATAGCAACATTGTCGCGAGATGAACGTGAGAATTCGCTCAGTTTTTTTCTGACACTTCCTGTTACAGTAAAAAGTTATGTAGAAGAGAAGTTTGCTTTCTGCTTATCTTTGGGATGTGCAGCACTGTTATTCATGACAGCAGTGATTTATATTCTTAATATCGGATTTGGTTTTAGCTTTGTAATGTCTGAGATATTAACAACGGTTTTGATGGCATTTTTGTTTCTGTTTTTAGCTACTTCTTTAATGTTGGCATTCCAGTTTAAGTTTGGTGTGGAGAAAATGCGTATGATAGGTTTAATTATTTGCGGCCTTGTTGCAGCTACAGCATATATTATTTCCAAATTTGCGGATGATTCAACAGTTATGGGCTTGGCAAACAAGCTTCTCGGATTTAATAAGGTTGCGCTTACGGCAACGGTATTTGCAATATCATTAGTTGTTTTGCTTTGTTCCGTAAAGTATTCAATTAAGACATTGACAGCAAGATTTTCATAAACATAATTCTTATTTCGTTATATGCGTCTTCGTGATATAATATGCTACGCATTTTCGAAAAGAGAGATTATAGACATATGAATGATAAGGTTGATTTTACAAAGGGCTCCATTATCGGAAAGATGACGAAATTCATGTTACCGATTTTAGGAGCTCTTATTTTGCAATCCATGTACGGTGCGGTGGATTTGTTGATAGTAGGCAGATTCGGAACTACTTCAGGGATATCCGGTGTTGGAACAGGAAGCGGAGTCATGAATCTGGTTACGATATTAACCTCAGGCTTTACCACTGCGATTACGGTTCTTATGGGCACCTATATCGGTGCGCATGAGGAGCAGAAGCTCGGTAAGCTGATAGGCAACAGCGTAGCCTTTTTTGCTGCTGTATCAGTTGCCTTGTCGGCACTTCTCTTTATATTTGCCGAGCCGTTGGCTGTTCTTATGCAGGCGCCTGAAGATGCTTTGGAACTTACTGTAGACTACATAAGAATTTGCGGTTTGGGCTTTACCTTTATATGTTTCTATAATTTTATCAGCGCCATTTTCAGAGGCTTGGGAGATTCAAAGACTCCGCTTCTGTTTGTGGGAATAGCCTGTATAGTAAACATAATCGGAGATTATGTATTGGTAGCTAAGCTTGGCATGAATGTAAGAGGTGCTGCAATAGCTACGGTGTTTGCACAGGCAGTAAGTGTTTTGTTCTCATTAGTTTTTATCAAACGTAAAACTTTGCCGTTTAGACTTACACGACGTGATATTTCTTTCGGAAACGAGATAGGGAAGTTTGTAAGAATCGGTGTACCGTTGGCGCTTCAGGATACCCTTACCAATCTTTCGTTTCTTGCTTTGAATGCATTTGTAAACAGACTTGGACTTGATGCTTCATGCGGTTACGGTGTGGCTAACAGAATAACTTCGTTTGTGCTCCTTATTCCTATAGCACTTATTCAGAGTATGGCACCGTTTGTATCTCAAAATGTGGGCGCCGGAAAAGAAAAAAGAGCGCGTCAGGGAATGATTACAGGAATGATGCTGGGATTGGGAATAGGAATATTTGCCGGTCTGTTCTCTTTCTTCAGAGGAGATTTACTTGCTTCTGTATTTACCGAAGATAAAGCGGTTATTATTTGTGCTGCAGAATATCTCCGCGGTTTTGCATTGGAGGCGGTTGTGACTGCGTTCCTATTCAGCTTTTTAGGATATTTTAACGGCCACAGAAAATCACTTTTTGTTATGATACAGGGTTTGATACAAACGTTTGCAGTCAGACTTCCGCTTTCTTATATCATGAGCATCCATACTTTCAAAGGACTTACGGGAATCGGTCTTGCAGCACCTGCTGCAACTACAGTCGGAATAGTAATGTGTTTTTGTTACTATTTGAGATTACAGAAAAAGTTAAGGTTAACTTAAGGTTATATTTGATAAGCGGAAAGCCTTCGGCAAAACTTCTCCCAATCAAGGCATTTTCTAGTCAAGTCCATATTTGTGTGTAAATTCAAAACTTGCATAATTCGTTTTTTCACTTTTACCGCGACTAAAAACGGGTTTTACCGTGAATCTGTGCCATCAACCACCAGGATTCACGGTAAACGGCTGTTTTTTTCACTTTTACCGCGACTAAAATCGGGATTTACCGTGAATCTGTGTCACAAACTACCCGGATTCACGGTAAACGGCCAATTTTTTCACTTTTACCGCGACTAAAATCGGGATTTACCGTGAATCTGTGCCATCAACCACTCGGATTCACGGTAAACAGCTGTTTTTTTCACTTTTACCGCGACTAAAATCGGGATTTACCGTGAATCTGAGCCATCAACCACCCGGATTCACGGTAAACAGTCATTTTTTACGGAAACTTCTCCAAATCGTGGTTAAAGACTGCAATTCCACAAGATGCGTCCATACAATTCGAAGATAAAAGGCGATTCCTTGTGGATACTACAGTCAGAAACGCATTTTTTGCGGAAAAGCCTGTATTTAATAAATCCGAGCTCCGAAGCGTCATGCATCACAAAACTAACTACAAATTGTTT
>JAZLGO010000045.1:0-54838 GCA_045616305.1 Saccharofermentans sp.
GCCCAAAACACCCTAAAACGTCCGTGCCGGCGCCAAAACACGCCTATTCCAGCGCCGCGGCGGTCAGGCGTCGCCAAAATTACCTCAAAACGTCGCTGCCGGCGACAAAACACGCCTGTTCCAGCGACGCGACGGTCAGGCCGCCAAACAGTCCTTATACACTGAAAAACCTGTTTTCAGCCACTTCTCCAACCCTGATTTGCGTTAGAAATGCTATTTTTTTCGGGGGGGGGCAATTCTAACGCAATTATTTTACCTATAGTTTTGAGACTGCCCCTTTTTTGCATACAAAAAACTCCCCGATTACATACGCTGATCGGGGAGATAAAAATACAGATAAATTATCTTTTCGCGAATTAAAATATTTAAGGCATTATTCCGTAAGAAGCACACAGATTTGCGAATTCGGCAGAACCCTTAAAGCCGGCATATACATCTTCTCTGGAAGCACCGGCATTGAGCTGCTGTACCCACGCAGTAAGGCCTGCAATATCAGCCTCACGTCCGAAGAATGCCTGATACATATAGCTTACAAAAGCAACATTATCAAGATTGCGATTCGTAAACTCGGCACTGAAAATAAACCCGTATGCACAACCGGAACCCGTAAGCTGACCGTCTATCAATGCTTGTGTCCATGCTGCCTGACCGCTTTGATCAGGAAGACGACCGAAACAAACCTTATACAGACGAGCAACAAACGAATTTACTCCGCCTTGCTGCTGATTCGGAACACCTACAACATATACGCCTGACACAACTCCGTAATTAAGGCACAAATTGTAGAATTCAAGTGAATTTGCAAATCCGGCAAATACTTCTTCTCTTGAAGCACTGTTATTAAGCATATCAAGCCAATAAGCAAAGCCCGCTTCATCAGGAGTACGTCCGAAATACATACTGTACAAATCGGTAACAAACTGCTCATTTGAAGTCTTTTTGTTTCCGTACTCATCTCCGAAAATAAATCCGTATCCTACCTGAGCACCGCATGCCTGACCGTTATTAAGCTGTGATACCCAATACTCATATCCCGCAGCATCTGCAGAACGTGACAGTGCAACATCATAACAACGATTTACAAAATCACCTACATCCATCTCGGCAGCAGGCATTGTCGGAAGCGGAACAGGCTCAAACTCACCGTCTCCGCCCGGAACCGGAGTAGGTTCAACGCCTCCGTTACCGTTACCTGACGGCTCAGGATCCGTATAAGGCAAATCTGTAATATCAATCCACATGGCAGGTCTGATACCGCCTATATAGTTAGCCGTAGCCATACCGAATTCAAGAGGCACACCGTTGTAATCAACGAACATAGCAGAATATTTATTTACACCTGCTGTTCTGAGCCACCAATATGAATAACCCGTATTAGCATCTCTGAAAGCAGGTTCGTTATTACAGAGAAGTGCATATTCAGTACAAACCGCAGTACGCATACTGTCATCTGTAAACAGGCTGTCAGCTTCTTCAGCACTTAACAGGAATATCTTATCCTCTGTATCAGAGGTTCCCGGAACGCCGAATAAATCATTTCCTTTGTTTTGAATTACAGACAAATTGATACGTGCCATCTCATCATCACTGAAAGCACTGTTAATAAATTCATTGTTCAGCCAGCTTCGAATATCACTGTCAGCCCAAGGAGTATCCAGTGCCATTATTGTATCCTGAAAACGTCTGAATTCAAGCACCTTCTCAGTTATTACCAGAGCTTTATTACCGTCATTCTTAAGAACTACCCAATTAAGCGGCTCTGTTTTATCCTTATTTCCGTCCTGCTCATAAGTACCGAATTCAAACACCTTTCCTACATAAAAACCGGTATTCGTCGGCAATTCAGGAGCCGCTCCGGTTCCGTTAAATGTTTTCTGAGCATTAATTATGGCATCATTCTTATCCTGTATCTCAATAGCATTCCATTGAGCACTGCTTCCGCCGTATACAACTGAATTAAGCGCAGGACAATTACTAAAAGCCCCCTTACATATTTTGGTAACCTTGCTTCCGATATTTACACTGCCCAATGCGCCGCATCCGAGAAATGCACATTCGGCAATAACGCCTTGATTAACTGTCACTGAACCAATCGGAAGATAAGAAAAAGCATAGTTTCCGATAAAATTAACACTGGAAGGAATACTTATCTCAAAAACAGAACTGCATCCGTTAAAACAATTTGCTCCGATACTTTCAAGGCCCTCACTTAAAGTGATTTTACTTATACTGTTACACATAAAGAAAGCATACTCACCGATTGATTTAACGGATGAAGGAATACTTATCGATTTTATATCAGCAAGATATTCAAAAGCATGTGACGGAACAGCCTTAACTCCTGAAGGGATAATCAAATCAGTAACAAGTGTACCGTTAAGATACAGCTTACGTGATTTACATGTAGGATTTGATGCTATACCTCCGAAATTAATATTACACCACGCTTCAATGCTGGAAATATTAACCTTTTGAATTGACTCACAAAGCTCAAAGGCACTTATACCCATAGCCGTTACCTTATCACCGATATTAACATTTATGAGTGAAGAATCATAAATAAAAGCCGATTCGCCGATAATTCCTGAAGGAATGGTTATATCCGTAAGCGCCGTGCACTCAGCAAATGCTGCAAAACCTATTTCCTTAAGAGAAGAAGGCGTCTGAAGAGTCTTCAGATTCTTACATCCCCAGAATGCACTTGTACCTACAGACGTAACACCCTCATCAACGATAACACTCGTAATCTGATTTTTGCAGTCATACCACGGCATACAAAGCTCCGAACCAGGATTGTTATAAACAGGATAACCGTTCATATCTCCTTTTCCGAAAATATGCATTACTCCGTTATTCAACTCCCAATGAACACCATCACCGCAGTCGCCTTTTTGGTTAACGGCCGCATTTACTTTTATACCGCCGATAAACATAGTCAAAGTCATTACGGTGACAATGAAACCTGAAAGTATTTTTTTTACTCTATTCATAGTTTTACCTCAACTTTTTTTTACAAACATGTTTGTATTATATATGATTTTTTTATCAGGGGCAATTTATCACTCGGAAAACTCATCAATGTAAAAGCAAATCAATTCTCTGCAGTATATTCACCTTCCAAAACACCGTAACCGATAATATTCCCGCTCTCACCGCTTTGAGAAATATCCAGCTCTTCAAGAAAATCATCAATCTTATTACTTCCGGCATCAAAATGCGTATTAACATCACCGGGAGCTTCTTTGAGTGCTACTACATAAATGTTGTAAGGGTGGGTTCCGTAAGGAGGATAAGGTCCTACATATTTATTGTCATCCGAACTGTCAATCTGACCCAAAGCAATATCCGTATCAGAGGTCAGCACCTCCATATGAAGCCAATATGCTTTTGTATCTATCATGTAAACAACATAGCAGGATGCTCCGTCAATCGCCGTCCAACTCAGTTCCGGAGACACATTCTCGCCGTTAAGAGTATTGGTTATCTTTGTATCCCAAACACCCTCCGTGAGATTAGGCGAGGTAATCTCTATATTTATCTCTCTTTCATCTTCAACAGTCGCTTCAACCGTAGTTTCAGCTGTTGTTTCAAATGTTGTTGATTCTGTGTTATCTGTCTCAACCTCAGTCTGAGAAGTACTTGCAACAATTGTCATCTGAACGGTCTCAGCCGGTTCTTTATCGCAGCCTGCTGTGATTGCGGCTGATAATATCAAAACCGCAAGAAAATCAATCTTTCTCATTTGTTTCCTCTACCTCCGTATATGAATATTTCTTTACAAAATCAGTCTTTTCTTCTGTATATCTGTCACGATTATGCTCATATTTTTTCCAAAGTCCCAACTTAAGGTTCTCATATTCTCTCGCCGTCTCGGGATGACTGTTAAGATAATCTCTGAAATGTATCTCTGCGTTATCTCCCTCATATCGCAAATGAATGTGGAATACACGTTCGGCAAATCCATTCTCTGTATAGCCCTTATTAAGCGAAATTCTGTTTTCATCTTCAGACATCATAAGATATCCGTTATTGACGAGAATCTTACCGATAGCATAAATATCAACATTGTTTGGAAGTTCAATTCAGACTACACCGCTTTCGAGAATCTCAAGTGTTGCATTTGAACAATCTATCTCAGCCAAAGCACCTGTAGGAAGTATCGTCATCGGTGTTCTGTGAATGAAGTCAACATTAGTAAGAATAGCCATATCCTCTCTGTGAACTTCCTGATTAATAACCTTAAAAAGCGTCTCCTCTGCTTCTGAATCCAACGGTCCTGTAATGATTGCTTTTGCTTTGTTAAATATTCCGGCTGCAGCAAAAGCTCTCAACTGATGAAGTCCGGCAAGTGAACTGTTATATGCCAAGCTTCCGTGTTCTATTGCAATTATTGCATCCTCCCAAACATCCGCAGAAGGAAAAAATTCCGTTCCCATAATCTGGAGAAGCGGTCCGCCGCAAACACTTATCAGTCTTCCTCTTACCTTTCCGTTTCCTTGTAAAACTTTATATGGAGTGTTAGCGGTCCAAACTATTTCATTCTCGGCCGCATCCTTCCATTCAATCGGTGTATAACGTTCACAAGGAAAGATTTTACCTATAGGCGAATTATCAAAAAGAGTTTTCTGAATGGCTTCTCTTGTATATTTATCCAACGACCCCGGTTGAGCAATCGGTGTCAGAAGATTCGGGCCGTAATATGCACGAACACCTGCTTTAAGAAACACTGCCATCCATGTTGCAATATCGGAATATCCCATAAAAACCTTGGGGTTGTTACGAATGACTTCTGTATCTATATAAGGAAGAACGCGATACGAATCATCACCGCCCATATTGCAGATAATGCCTCTTACCTCAGGGTTTCTCAATGCCCACATAAGATCCGCAGCCCTTTTCTCAGGATGTTCATATAAGAACTTGCTTCCTCTCAAGGAATTAGGTGTCTCTATCACAAAAACGCCGAATGTATCCTCCAAACGTTTCTTACCGACTCTGTACCTTTTAATCATATCTTCATCGCCCGCACGTCCGCCGGATAAAGATATAAGCGCTATTGTATCTCCTTCATTAAGCTTGGACGGAATAATCAAGTCCTTCATTTCACTATTTCTCCTGCCATTCAATAATCTGTAACTGTTAGTTTTTCAACTGCAGTACAAATTTTAACACTTAACACAAAAGATTTCACTCACCGTTTGAATTCGATACTGATAATCAGTGTTATAATATTTCGAGAAAAAATGCGAGGTGTTTGAAATGAGCAATATACTTTCTGAAGATATGGGCGGTTACCTTTTCGCACATTTTATCGGTGAAGAAACTGAGTTAAGCGAGCAAATTTATTTTTCTTTAAGCCGTGACGGACTTAATTTTACCGATTTAAATGATTTAAAGCCGGTTTTAATAAGCAACGTCGGTGAACGCGGTGTAAGGGATCCCTTTCTGTTCAGGGCAAATGACGGCAACAATTTTTATCTGATAGCAACGGATTTAAGCATACACAACAGAGGCGGTTGGTTTCAAAACGAACAGGGATACTATGACGCAAGCACAACCGGCAGCCGATATCTTGTTCTTTGGGAATCCCCTGACCTCGTCAATTGGAGCGAACCCCGACTGATAGATGTTGCTCCTCAAAACGCAGGTATGGCATGGGCTCCTGAGATTATATATGACGAGAAAACATCCGAGTATGTAATATTCTTCTCATCGAGCATTATGAATCCGGTTACAAAATACAAAGCTAAGCCTAATGCAATTTATTGCGTACGTTCACGCGATATGATTAACTTCGGTAATACCGAGCTTTTTATCGACAATCAATCGGGACGTGAGATTATTGATACTACAATTCTGAAAATAAATGATTTTTACTATGCCGTATCCAAGGATGGCGACAACAATGAGAAGGACGGAGGCATAGTAATTCACAAAAGTGAAGACCTGAAAAACTGGACAAAGGTTCTCGATCTTGATGAACTCGGTCTGGATTTATCCGAAGCAGGTGTTGATGTTTTGGATAATTCTTCTCTTGAAGGACCTGAATTATTCTTGTACAACAAATCCGATTGGGAGAACCCTGATGTACCCGAATACGGAATAATTGCCGACAGATATATGGCAGGTAACGGATATCTCCCGCTTAAAACAACAAATATTGAGGACAAAACAGGTGCAGCCTGGAAAGTTTTAAGTTGTAACGAATATAACTTTGACAGACTCAAAAAAAGACACGGAACTATTCTGCCTTTAACCAAAGAAGAGGTTCAAAGACTCAGTGAGCGCTTTGGGCTATAAGAAGCCTATCCCAAAATTATTGGCTCTTCATGTTTTTGTTGTGAACGGGGTTTACAGCTAATCTTAGCTATCCGACGTTTATGCACCTCAGCGTTCCCATGCATAACAAATTGCGTCAGAAACGGTAACAAAACACCGAGCACCTTATCGATACCGCAAACAACAATATTACGCTTGGCATTAAATACTCTGTTCAATCTCATAAAATTAAAATACCACAAAAGCGTATTGTTGTGTATGTATCATTTACTTCAGGCGCAATTTGACATATAGTATTATAGTTATCTCTATCGGAGGAATATGCATATGATGCTTCATGAGATTTATCCACACAAATTTGATATCACTTATTTACCGCGCGAAGCTTCTGATAATGATTTTATTGTCATCTGCAAAAATAACGGAATTCTGGTAAAAGAAGAGAACGGTGAGATTATTCTTCCGCGTATTTGTGAATTACCCGAGAAGGCTTACGATTATGATGACAAATTAAGATTTCTCTTTACTTTAGACAATACTATCGGCGTTTTTATGGCAGATATTGATTCTTTGGAAGGTTACGAATCAGTATCCCCAAGAGATCTCAGAACAAAGAAGCCGATGTGGATAAGTTACACAGCTTCAGTTGCATTCAGGCTGTCTGTTTGGTACAGAAATACTGAATTCTGCGGAAAATGCGGTGCTCCCATGATACATTCCGTTTCCGAACGCGCCATGGTTTGCACTGATGAAGAATGTAAAAACACTGTATATCCGACAATATGTCCGAGCGTTATAGTCCTGATAAAAGACAAAGAACGGGCTCTTCTGACAAGATATGCTGTTAATCACAGTAACTATCGTCGCTACGCTCTTGTAGCAGGTTATGTTGAAACCGGCGAGACCCCGGAGGAAACCGTAGCGCGTGAAGTTTATGAAGAAGTAGGTCTTAAAGTGAAAAATATCACCTATTACAAAAGCCAGCCATGGCCGCTGTCAGGTGCCCTTCTTCTCGGCTATATATGTGATTTGGACGGTTCCGATAAAATCAAGCTGGATGAGAATGAACTTGAGACGGCGGTATGGGTTAACCGCATTGACATTCCTGACAGAGCCGATGATGTAAGTCTTACAAGTGAACTCATGGAAATGTTCAGGACCGGTAAGATTTGAGACACATTTTCGAGAAGGCGGAGAAATAAGCTATGGATATTCCTCAAAATTTGAAAGCAAATGCAGAGCAAATGACGGAAGGATACAGTCAGGCGCTCCTCAGAAAGACTGCACAGAATTTGAGCGACCGCTACAGAAACGACAGCGGTGCAGGTAAAAAACTTTGCACTGAGGATATTGAAGCTGCGGTGTATTCTCTTGTAAGAATGCCCGCTACCTACGGTGCCGTATCCGATGCCGCTAATTATGCTTTGGAATTCTACGACGGCGAACCGATTAAGACAATTATAGATGTGGGAGCCGGAACCGGTGCGGCAAGCTGGGCCTTATCTGATTTATTATCACTTGATAAAGTAACCTGTCTTGAGAGAGAACCTGCCATGCGCAAGGTCGGTTCGGAACTGATGAGTGACGGTCCTGTTGTACTTCAGAATGCCGAATGGATTGAGGCGGATCTTACTTCCCGGCAAGATCTCAGTAAGGCTGACCTTGTAATTGAATCTTATGTACTCAACGAGATGTCTGAAGATAACAGACGTCAGGTAATAAATAAGCTTTGGAATTCCTGCGATAAAATGCTTATTCTGGTAGAACCGGGCAGTAAACCCGGCTTCAATGTCATCAAAGAAGCACGCTCTCAGCTTCTGGAACTCGGCGCACATATTATTGCTCCGTGTCCACATGAATCTAAATGTCGGCTTGAAGCAGATGATTGGTGTCACTTTACCTGCAGAGTTCAACGAAGCAAGATACACAGACTTTTAAAAGACGGAGATGTCCCGTATGAGGATGAGAAGTATTCATATATAGCTGCGGTACGTTCCGAATCGGATTGTCGCCGTGCGTCCTCACGTGTTCTGAGACATCCGCGTATCGACAAAGGACAGGTTCGTGTAGAACTTTGTCGTGCCGATTCAAATTCATCAGTAACTATACGCAAACGTGACAGTGAAGTATATAAATCTGCCCGCAAAGCCAAACAGGGAGATTCACTCGAATATTAACTATTGTACTTCTTTATTAAATGTGCTAACTTAAATAGTTGAATTTTCAACTATTTTTTAAGGAGTACAAAAATGCACAATAAAGACAATAAACCTTCCGCAATCGAATCGTTTAAATCAGATTCCGTTGCCTCAATTGTGATTAAAAACAGCATTCCTGCGCTGATTGCCATGATGATGGTAATGGTTTACAACCTGGCTGACACGTTTTTTCTCGGCTTAACTCATAATGATCTGGCTGTTACGGCAGTATCTTATGCCACTCCTCTTTTCATGATTTTCATGTCGCTCGGAACTCTGTTCGGAGTCGGCGGAACCTCAGTAATCTCGCGCGCACTCGGTGCAGGCAAAACGGAACATGCCAAAAAGACCTGTTCCTTCTGTATGTGGTCCTGCGTAGCTGTAGGTACATTGTTTATGATTATATTATGGACGTGTCTTGACAGTGTTACGGTTATGCTGGGCGCAAAAGATGAAGGTTTTGAACTCACTGAACTTTACCTGAAAATTGCCATCGGATGCGGTGTCTTTTCAATGATATCAAACTGTTTCTCCTCAATTGTAAGAACCGAGGGGGAAGCAATGAAAGCCATGACAGGAACTTTAATCGGCAATCTCCTCAATCTTATTCTCGACCCGATTTTTATTCTCGGTTTAAAACAAGGTGTTGCCGGAGCAGCTATCGCCACAGTTATAGGAAACGCTGTTGCTGCCCTTTACTACATTATGTACTTTCTCAGAGGTAAATCTTCTCTCAGCATCAGCCCTAAAGATTTCTCCATGAAGGGTAAAATTGTATCCGGTGTATTTTCCGTAGGAATCTCCGCGTCACTCGCCAACCTCCTGGTAAGCATGTCTTCTATCATTGTTAATATGCAGCTGTCAAAATACGAGAACGGTAATATGCTTGTAGCCGGCTACGGAGTAACTGCAAAGGTAATAATGATAGTTACGCTGATAGGCATCGGTATCGGAAGCGGTATTCAGCCGTTTATCGGTTACTGCTACGGTGCGCTTGAGAAGAAACGCCTTACACACGGAATCCGTTTTGCATCGATTTTCGGTCTGATCCTGTGTTCTGTTATCGCTGCCCTTTGCTTCATTTTTGCCGAACCTATCGTAAAAGTTTTCCTTACTGATTCAGCGGCACTTGAGTCCGGTGTTCACTTCACAAGAATTCTCATGAGCACTGCATGGCTCATCGGTGCCTTCGCCGTAATTCAAAACTCGTTACAAGCCATCGGCGCAGCTACACCTGCGCTTCTTGCCTCAATCTTCCGTCAGGGTATTATCTTTGTTCCGATGATGTTCATTTTGCAGAAGCTTATCGGTATTGACGGTCTTATCTGGGCTCAGCCTGTCGCAGATGTTTTATCACTTTGCATTGTCATTATAATGTTAATCGTTAAGCTCAACAAAACTGATTTTTCCTCTCCGAAAAGCTGATTTCAAACAACCGAACACAACAATCAGTATTATCAAATTCAAAAGTAAAACCCATGGAAAAACCGATATTCCGATTTTACTTGCGATAAATGCAAACACCACAGGTCCGCATAAAAATGCAAAATTGGCAGCAGCCATCTGCGAACCGATTACTGACGTAGCTTTGCTCTCGCCGAATATTCTCGGCGTCAGATAATTAAAGTTAGGAAACAGCGGACCGTTTCCTGTTCCTATAAGAAACAACCCTGCAGTCATTGCAACATTACCTGTGCCCGGAATTAAAATAACAACAACACCTGCGCTCAAAAGGCAAAGGCCGATTGTTATTATTTTGAACGGGCTCATTTTATCGGACACCAACCCTGAAATAAATCTTCCTGCCGCAATACCGGCAAAATAAAATATCACCCTTGATGCAGCCGCGTCCGGTGTCATTCCAAGCTTCTCAACCAGATAAGTACTGCACCAAGCAGCGCAAACACACTCAATACTGCAGGATGCAAAGAACAAAAGCCACATTGATTTTACCAGCGGCATTCGAATCAATTCTCCAAACTTAATAACCGTTATTTCAGAATCATTCGCTCCTTCCTTATCAGATAAACGCGAACGTTTCCACAGCGGAAGACTTGCCGTTACTAACAAAGCAATAACCAATTGAATAAAAAAGGCTGTCATATAGCCTTTACGCCATCCGCCGATTGCAGAAAGCGTATCAGCAAGAATAATCGGGCTTACTGTTATTCCTATTCCGTAAAAGCAATGCAGAAAACTCATCTGTCTTGCCGAATAATTTATTGCAACATAATTATTAAGCGCCGTATCTATAGATCCCGCACCGAGTCCGAGCGGAATGGCGCATAAAATCATAAAAATAAAATTTCCGGAAAGAGAGTATCCGAGTAACGCAAGCGCTGTAAGAGTCGTAGATACTGCAGTTACTTTGCCTGTTCCCATCCTTTTGATAAGTCGCGCACTCATAATCGACGATGTAAGCGTGCCTATACATGTCAATGTCGTTATTATACTTCCGTAGCCGAACGGCAAACCAAAATCCTTATATATGGCAGGCCATGCCGTACCGAAAAGTGAATCCGGTAAACCCAATCCTATAAATGCTATATAAATGAAAAAAAGAAGTGTCATAAAAAATCTCATCTTTTGTGAATTACAGGTTGCTTTTTTTATTATATATACTTTACAATAAAAACAGTATATAAGACAAATTTATTTTGTCGATGAAGGCTTGGTTATAGAAAAAGAAAAACGTCCGCCTATTATCTGTTTTATCAGAGAGTATCCGGGCGGTTTTCTTTTTTTCTTTTTTCTTTCTGAATTCTGTGATAAACTTCTATCTGTTCAATTAATCTGCGGGAGAAAAGTATATGAAAGATTATCACAAGCAAGTACCTGACACATATTATGAGCCGATGATTAACGGCGGAACGATTACAAGCTTCACATACAATTCTGTAAGGAGTGATAACGGTGAACCTTGTTCAAAGCGTGCACTTGTTTATCTTCCGCAAGGGTATACTGCAAACTCACCGGCATATAATGTCTTGTATCTTATGCACGGCGGCGGCGGAAACGAAGAGGAATTCCTTTACGGTCAGGACAATCAACATGCTCTTATCAATATAATTGATCATATGATTGCCGATAATATACTTAATCCCCTGGTTATAGTAGCTCCTACATTTTACTATGAACGTGTAGTGTCAGCAGGACACGACATATCCGAATGCGGTCGTCTTACCGCCAAATGGGCAAGCGAATTCAGAAATGACCTTCTTCCGAAGGCAGAATCCTTATATAACATAAGCAAAAACAGAGAAGGACGTATATTCGGCGGCTTCTCCATGGGGTCATGCACTACATGGCGCATTCTGACCGAATGCCTCGATCTCGTAAAGAACTTCATGCCGCTCAGCGGCGACTCTTGGATTCTCTGCGAGAAGGGCGGTTCCGCCTATCCGCAAGAGACAGTTAAAGCCTTATCGGACAGACTTAAAGAGAATAAGTTCGATTCTCTGAGCTATAACATTTTTGCCGCAACGGGAAATCAGGATATTGCTTTCCCTGCTTTGGACGCGCAAATAAATGCCATGTTTAACGCTGATTGGAATTCACCGTCAGAAGACCGCAATCTTCGCTACTTCACATGGCCTGAAGGAGTCCATGATTATAAGTATATTTATAAATATATGTATAATCTTTTGCCGGACATCTTTAATCACTAAACGATATCCGAGTTTTATCTTACCCTATACGTCTCACCGGGTCCGAGATAAGATTGATTTATCTCCGTACCGTCCTGATATATAAGAAGTTTTGTAAGCACAAAATTCGGACTGATTGCGTGAATCGTCAGTGTATTTATACCTTCTGTCAATTCAACTTCGGCATATGTCCTTCGTACATTATCCAAAACGCCGCTTTGCCATATCATATTTCCGTCTCCCACAGCAAAGCCATCTTCTATCGTTTTCTTTATTTGAAGTTCTCCGCCGTTAACGGTGAGGCCATAGGAAATCCATGCATCCTGACCGTTCTTTCCGTTTACACAAGGATTGCTCGGATTAGTATGAAGTTCCAACGTATATTTTCCTGCCTTAGGTAAATCAATCTTATAAGTTATGCTTGGCATACTTCCTTCCTTAAAGAAATTAATATTCTGCGGATATGCCTTAATTCCTGATACAGTGCGTCCGTAATTTGGTATTACCTTAAAGCCTTCGAATTTACCGTCATCCTTACAGCTGTAGTTCTCTGCGTCAATAGCTATGAACTTGCCCAGTCTGGTTCCTTCCGGCAAAACACGCGTATATGACGGCATTCCTGTAACGGTATTGCCGAGATTAACGTCATCCTCCGCGCACCACTTAAAAGTATTAATATCTGCACATTCTCTGTTCTCTCTGCAAATAACCGGTACACGAATTTTTATCAGTTTGTCTTCACTCTTAACCGTAATCATCGGTGCAGAATCACCGGTCAATGAACCGCCGTTCTTCTCAATTCTGTCTCTGTCTATACTTATTTGTACGGTTTCCGTCTTATACGGTGCTGCTTTTCCTTCTGCAAAGCTTACGCTTTTTAATTTACTTATCGAAAAGGTTACATATTCACTATTTGACTCTATAGTATAATCTACTGACTTTGCCGATGCTGTTGACAGTTGAATCGCATTATTACAAACTGAGCAATTCGGATTAAGGAAAGCCCCGACTGTCATTATTCTGCCTGTCCAAACGCCGCCTTCCGTGTGCTGATTGGTACCCGGAACAGTCACAATAAGTCTCTTTTTATTTGCCGGCTCCATTCTGTGCACAATCGGATACTCACATTCCTCTTCGCACCAGTATTTAAAGCCTATATGTTCTGACAGACCCATTCCGTACCATTTTCCGTTTTTGATTCTGTGCAATTCCGATACCAATTCCCTGTCTTTTGCTATGCAAGCATCTATCTCATCTGCAAGTGTCATTGCATATGTACTTCCTATCGAAGCATAGTAATGATTTAATGTTGTCAGAAGCCACATCTTCTGAACATTAAGGTTTGCCGTAAGCGGCAGATATATAAGCTCATAATAAGCAAATTCTGTCTCTCTTTTACCGTCTTTTATTAGTTTTTTACGCTGAACTTCACATTTTCCCATAAGCTCTTTTATTGTTTCCAGTTTCTCACTGCATTCATTAAAGAGCATCGGTGCATATATTTTATCGTTCATTGCTTCGGTACGTCTGCAATTTGTTATCTTTGTATAACCTTCAAGAAGCTTAACTGCGTTTTTCATCTCGGCTTTACTGAACTTTCCTTTGAAATTTTTGTCAATAAAGCATTCGGTATATTCCTCAGCGCTGTTTACATTGGATGTACCCCATTTATCAAAATCATATGCCATATTCAAAAAATATGACAACGGGAACTCATTACTGAAAATATCACCGACATTTACTATCCATAAATCTCTTACGCCAAAGTCATAGGCAGTGGTCATCTGTTCCCAAACCTTTGGTAAATAAGATGTGTTAAACCATTCAAATGATACAGGAAGACCGTGATAGTCAAAGTGATAATACATGCCGTATCCGCCCTTATGATTCTGCATTTCTTCCGTTGGCAAAGTTCTAAGGTTACCGTAATTATCATCGCACAGCATCAATGTTACTCCGTCAAGCTCCGGATCTCCCATCAGTCCCGGAGTCTTATCATCACCGTAGAAATACGGTTCAACTTCTTTATACAAAGCCAGCATTCTCGGAACACTGTCCAAATCCTCATTTACATATTTCTTTATCAGCGCATTCTGTGTCTTAAGAACATCTCTCAAAAGATTAATATTATCTTCAAGAGTTGCCTCTTTACCCATAATTGCCGTATCAGCTTCGCCTCTCATGCCTACGGTTATTACATTCTCGAATTTACCGCTTCTTTTAAGTCCGTCCTCCCAGAAGCGTGTAATTCCGTCACGATTCGTAATAAAATTCCATGCATCTCCGTATGGTGAATCCTTGCCTCTTAAATATTTATATTCCTCTCCCTGTCTTAAACACGGCTCATGGTGCGATGCGCCCATTACTACGCCGAGTTCATCTGCCAGAATTGCGCTCTCAAGACCCGGTCCGTCATCAGGAAAAATTGCAGACCACATTGCGGGCCACAAGTAGTTTCCTTTAAGTCTTAACAAAAGCTCGAAAACCTGTTCATAGGCCTTACGATTAAACCCGCCGAAGCGCTTTTTGCAAAAATTGCCGAATGCCGGCCACTCATCGTTGATAAAGAAACCTCTGAATCTGACAGACGGCTTCTTCGATATTTTCTTATAATCTGTTTTAATAACATATTTATCGAGCTTTACGGGTTTTATATCCAACCAGTTGATAAACGGTGATACACCCAACATCTCCGACAGTTCAAACATTCCGTATATTGTTCCGCGCTTGTCACTTCCTGCTATTACAAGCATTCCGTTTATCTCTCGTATGGCATAGACTTCGCTTTTTCCTCTTACAGTCTCCAATTCCGAAAGTTTGTCATCCTTTAATCTATCCAACAATTCACTGTTTCCGATTGTGCCTATTATTATCGGTTTATCGGGAAGCTGTTCTCTCTTGACTGCCTTTTTAACCTGAAGCAAAGCCGGTTTTGCACCGAATACTGCCTCAAAATCGTTAATCAACGCCATCGCAATCTTCTTAACACCGCTCACGGCATTCTCATCACAAACTAAAGAAACATTACCCTTTTTAATATCATCGGATGTAATAACAAAACTCATAAATACTTCCTCGACTTACATGTTGTTTACTACCATACTACAATACTTATTGCCTGCCTTCAAGTATTTATATTTTACATCAAAAGTATATCCGTAAATCAACGTTTCCTATTATATTAGCACCCTGATACATTTAATTTTTCTTAACGAAAGAGCGACTGCTATTCCCCGCAATCGCTCTTCGCTATACAATCCATCTCCTTTTTCTCCGCTTTAACTCCATCTCTTCTCCCCGGTTTTTTACTGCGTCACTTCTGCGCAATATATTAATTCCCTACATACTCCATTTCTTAACCGAGTTGAATTCCATTTCTATCGTGTTAGCACTTGTTTGTTACTAACACAATGATATTAACATATAGTGTATATTAAATGGTGAAGCAAATATGGAATTTTTGTTACTATTCTATTAACTGATTAAACAACCAAATAATGATGACTAATTTACTGTTTTAGACATTTATTCATATGAAGGCATATTATATAATGTTGTGGTGTTATGATTTTCGTAAAGAAGCGGAGGAAAAGAAATGGGATATTACGGAATTACACCGCGCGGAGGCGGAAAATGGAACGAGAATTTTAAGAGAAAGGGATATAATCCCGACGGAACCATGAAGGAGGCCTTTCGTCGTCTCCTTATGTGTTGGGGAATTGCAGCAGTCGGAATTATTTTAAGTCTGCTGGAGATGAATTGGGGTTTAACCATAACATGTGGTTTTATATTTCTCTCAACATTACTTTATTATGCCGTTGACGGCAATTCGGTTTATAACATAGATGACTATTTTAAAATTCCTAAAGAACTCAATAATGATACAGAATTTAATTCGGTATATTGCTTAAAAAACGGTGTATCTTCTTCAAAATCCGAGTATAAAGACGGGGGCTATTATCTTGATTTGAAGAACAGATACAATTTGGTTAAGCTTCACGATTTAAAGTTTGACTCTCCGCTTTTCTACAGACGTCTTATAGGGTTTGCGCCACAGTTTTTGTTGATGGTAATCGCTCTTTTTGATAAAGGTTTTGTTAATAAACTAGGAGGAACGGCCACAACTTCCGGAATTCTTGTGATGTGTATTCCGAGTATACTGATACTTCTTCTTTCATTTTGCCGAATTATTCAGTTAATGAAGATTCGTAACAAAATCGGTGATTTTGCAAAAGAAATCATTCGTCCCGGAACATCCGATTAAAATGATTAAGTAAGTATTCTCTTTGTTCATACAACAAACACGAGTTGAACCAAGAGCTTCTTTAGAACGCTGTTATGATTCTCAGCATCTTCTAACGAATCTTTTACTATGGTTTTCATCTCATCAAACAGCTTATCATCAACACCGTCAAGGCTGTACATGGCAATGTCGGTAATATCTTCGGCTCTTTGTACCGGATTACGTCCGTAAAATCCGCATATCCTTCGTAAATATCTGTAATAGGCACGTGTTCTGTCGTTAAGATTGCCGCTGTTCATATGTCTCAGAGTAACAACCGTATAAATTAATCGAATAATAATAAAAGCCAGGCAAGCAATAAGCAACAAATATCCTATTGCTTTTACTACAGGACGCCACAGGGTAATCAGTCTCATTTCTCTATTCTTCAATGCATCAAGCTTCTCTCTGTCCACCTGCTTATGCTCAGTTACGGCAGCCTCCTGTTGTGTCTTGATTGCAGCAGGATCTATACGTTCGGAAGGAAGTTCAAAATGAACAACACCGCTTTCGGAATTCTCAGGAACAATTAATGAAGATTCAGGCAGACTCTCGTTTTCAGTTTCCGTATGCACGGATAAATCTTCGAAAGTATGATTTGCAGATACAAATCTGTTTAGTGTAGGATCAAATTCCACCCAGCCTGTCTCAGCATTAAAATACTCACACCAAGCATGTGAATCTCTGTCATATATTGTTGTCTCTTCGGCAGGATTTAATTTGCCTGCCAAATAACCTACGGTATAACGGGTCGGTACATCAAGCATACGCAGCAAAACAGCAGCTGTCGTTGCATAATGAACACAGAATCCTGTCTCGCTCTCGGTAAGAAACCATACAACAAATTCCTTATCTGCAGGCGGGAACGGTGTGTTTCTGTCGTAGGAACGAAGATTATAAATATAATCCATTACACTTCTAACCTTCTCCTCATCGGACATCGTAATTTCCTTGTTATATACCTGCATATACCATTCAGGAAGAACATTACTTTCCAATATGGCTTTCTCGACGTCTTCCGGAACAAACAGACATTCATTATTAACATAATTCAAATATTCGTCACTCCACTCAGGAACAACGGCATTCGAATCATCGTTGTTATACAGATAATAAGTATAGGAGGAAATCTCTAAATTCTTGTCCACACTTTCAGCAGCATAAAGGCTGTCGGAATACGGATATGTTGCCGTTGTCGAATAACCGTCTTTATATCCGTATGTAACATGAAACTCTTTATTAATTATTTTCGGTGCAGCATAATTCGGCACATAATAGAAATCGTTTGTCGATCTCGGAACAATATAAAGACCTCCGAAAACATTTATATCAGCAGGAGCAATATCTGAAGGCTCTGCGAATTCAGAAATCTCATATGATGTTCTCTCCCAACAATCGTCCTTAAAAGTACTCATTGAAGCAGACTTCAGGTAGAAAACTCTGTCCTGCGACGAGTACCAGTCAAAATACGAATTATAGGCAACACTCAATGTAACCTTCATTATTGCAACGTCTCTGGGAGTGAAATAACCGATATCCTTAAGGTCGGTACCGTCAGGTGACAAAGAGATTCCGTTATCGAATATTTTGATTTTAAACCCGCCGAAAGCATTTCCTTGACCGCCGCCGTAAAACATATTATCAAAATTGATTTGAGACAAATGCGTATTAAAATGCGAATCGGAAAATTCAAATACATTTGTCGCAATACGCTCAGCAGTTCTATTCTTCTTATAATTGGTTTTAGGAAAAACAGCGCACAGACCGAATGTAACAATCAGCAAAAAAGCCATTACAAAGCCTGCAGTAATGTCTAATTCCTTTGCCGGTGCATGTCTCAGCTTACCGTATATAATTAAAAACAGCACCAAAGCCAATCCGAAGGCTATGACTGGAGCCGCAATTGTATTTTCCCTTGAAGCAATTATCATTATCCAATAAGGAACAGCCCACACTACAGCCTGAAAAGACGGTCTCTTTAATTGAATCATTCGGATAACAAAATAAGTCGGAATAGCATTTATAAAAATAAACAGAACCGCAATATTCATATTATTGGCAAACTCACTCTTGCCTCTTCCGTGAGCAACATCTCTGACCATTACGTCTCGAATTCTGTAAAATATCCTTTTCATACACTCTCGAGGATAATAGAAGTTAAAGATAAAACACACAGCCGCAAAACCTAAGATTGCCGCCAGTGACAAAAGAGCCCAGCGCTCTTTTCTCAACCTTAAAAGAAGTGCAAACATGGTCGCTTCAAAAATTGTAATAAAACCTATCTGCCATATGTCTGCCGGAATCGAAAATGCAGTCGTAAACATTCCGACATATGTTACATTCATGGCAACCGCTATAAAAACAGCATAAACCGTACTCGCAACAGAACCTCTGGTCATAATTTATACAACCCCCGCATTATCAATGTCCGCATCGTCATAACTCACCTGTGCCGTATCAGTTAATATATTTGATTTTTCCTCACGTCTTGTCGGTAATTTTAAAGACATTATTTTAAAGAACATATTGTTTATATCCTTTTTACTGTGTATACGGGTAGATATATCGCACTTGGACGGAAGAATGCACACTCGCATATCCATATCCTTATCCATAAAATAGTCGCATATGTAAAGTAATTCTCCCAATTTTCTGTCCACTTCACTTCTCTCATTGGAAAGTTTTACAAATATTCTTGTGCGTCCGCCGACCTGTTCCTGCGGTTCTTTTACCATAAGCTTATCTTTTTTGGCAGACGATTTCCAATGAATTGATTTTATCGGGTCTCCGACATAATAATCACGTATATCATAGATTTCCGTATAAGGATTGTTTGAACGTTTGTAAGAACGGGCTCTTAAAGCATCCAAATTGCTTACACCCGAAGTCTGAGGGAGCGGCATTACTGTAATGTATCCGCGTTCTCTCAATGGCTTTTTGAAGGAAAAAATCCCGAAAATATCAAAAATTCTGATTGACTGCAGTGAATATTCAAAAACGCCGCAATGATTGGTTCTTATCGGCACCTGCTTTACGGCTTTTCCCACCGCATGGACTGTAACAATCTCTGTTTTATCCGTCATAACATCACGAATTTTTATTCTCGCTCTGTATCTCAGCAATCTTAACAAATCAAAAGAGGTCGTCTTCGGTGTGAATTTAATGTAAGAATCTGACTTCATATCTACAACACTCGGAGCATTCATCACTATTTTCAAGGATTTGCTGACATACAAACAAATTGCCAAGGACATTAACGGTAACACTATAATCAACATCAGAATATACCACGAGATCCACAGCTTATATATCAAATAAAACACGAATGCCGCCACCGCAAGCAGAACGTACAAAACAATGCGAACAGCCATACTGCTTACACTCTCGGAGCAGCTACAGATTTAACTACTTCCTCTATAGCTTCTGTTGCACTGACACCGTCCATCTCAGCATTCGGAGATAACAAAACTCTGTGAGTAATCGTAGAATTAAATACTGCTTTCACATCATTAGGAGTAACAAAATTCTTTCCTCCTACATACGCATGTGCCTTGCTCATATTTGCCAAATCCAAAGTCGCACGCGGACTGGCGCCTCTCTCAAGGAGTTCAGATACTCTGGTCTGCCCTACAAGTGCAACTATATACTTTAGTACCTTATCGTCCATATGAACTTCTGTTACTTCCTTTTGCATTTCCAAAAACTCTTTACTGCTTATAACCTGCTCAAGTGTTTCAATCGGATTGCCGCTCTTACGATTCTTTACCATTTCCATCTCATCCTTCATCGAAGGATAACCCATTGATATTTTTATGGTAAATCTGTCCATCTGAGAGTCAGGCAAAAGAGACGTTCCCGAAGCTCCGGAAGGGTTTTGTGTAGCAAAAACAACAAACGGATTCGGAAGCTGATACGTGTTACCGTCTACCGTAACCTGTCTTTCCTCCATTGCCTCAAGAAGTGCAGATTGCGTTCTTGAAGAAGCTCTGTTTAATTCGTCAGCAAGAAAAAGATTATGGAATACTGCACCCTGCTGATATACCATGGCTCCTTTTTCCTTATCGAAAACGGAAAAGCCGGTTATATCCGACGGCAAAACATCCGGTGTAAACTGAACACGACCGTAGTCAAGTCCCATAACTTTTGAAAAGGAAAGAGCCATTGTTGTCTTTCCTACACCCGGAACATCCTCAATTAATATATGTCCGTTGCTGAGCATTCCGGTAAGAACCATTGTAATGACATCATCCTTGCCGCAAATAACTTTTTTTACTTCGTTTATAATATCCGTTGCCTTGCCCATATCCAAACCTCACTTATCGATCATTGCAAAATCACAATTACATGATAGCTTGCGTAAGAGTACCTTTCCACAGACAAATAACACCTTTTCACCCCACAATTAACAGAAAAAAAATATTTTCGAAAAAAAGATTATAAAAAAACAAGCTGTCTCAGAATATCTTCTGCTGCAGCTTGTTTTATTTTACTTAATTATTTGTTACAAAGCTTCTTAATAACGGATATCAGCCCTGAGTCTCATCATAAGGACGAATTGTCTCAATGTTGCCGTCAGCATCAATGTTAAGCTTTGTATACTTAACGCATCTCTCATGTGTAACACCGCCTGAGAGCTCACAATCATGATAGAAAAGATACCACTCACCGTCAATCTCAACTACTGAATGATGTGTTGTCCAACCGAGAACAGGCTCCATGATACGTCCCTTATATGTGAAAGGTCCCTCCGGAGAATTACCCTCAGCATAGCAAAGATAATGTGTTGTACCGGTTGAATATGAGAAATAATACTTGCCGTTATATTTATATGTCCAAGGATCCTCAAAATATCTTCTGTCCTCGTCACCGGCCTTTATAGGCTCACCGTTCTCATCAAGAATCTGAATATGCTTCGGTTCAGTGATAAATGCATTCATCTCATCGTTAAATTCAGCAAACATAGGACCGATTGCAGGCTCGTCGCCCTCAGGTCTGTGCTCATCAGGATTAAACTCACCTGACTGCCACATCTCAAGCTGACCACCCCACAAACCGCCGTAGTAGCAGTAGGTACGCTTATCATCATCAATCAAAACACACGGGTCAATACTGTAGCTGCCCTTAATAAAATTCTCCTGTGGCTTAAAAGGTCCAACCGGCGACTCAGATTCAGCAACACCGATTCTGAACTTACCTTCCTTATCCTTTGCAGGGAAAACAAGATAATACTTTCCGTTCTTATAAACACAATCAGGAGCCCACATCTGATTCTTTACCCAAGGTACATCCTTCTCATGAAGAGCGAGTCCGTTATCAACACACTCAGAATCAAGAGTATCCATAGAAAGAACATGATAATCCTGCATTATATACTGATCTCCGTTATCGTCATCAGGACAGTCATGCTCAAAATCATGTGACGGATAAATATAAATCTTCCCGTTAAATACATGTGCAGAAGGATCTGCTGTATAAATATTTGTAACCAATGGTTTACGCTCGTTTTTACGTCTCATAAAAATACTTCTCCTAAATGAATATCATATATAGATTGACGTTTATTAATATAACATGAAAAGTATACGCATACTACATAAAAATTGCTGATTTTTATGAACATACTTTACAAAAACGGGCATACAAAACCAATGCCTACGGTATTAAAGAGACTTCTCACATGCAGGTCCAAAGTTGCACATTTGTAAAATATTATTCAGAAATTCTAGGCTGATAACGACTTCTCTGAAAGTCTTTAATTTGCATAACTATGTCATCATCCACATTCTGCAGTACTTCCTTCTTAGGCTTTCCGGTATAATAACCTTGTATGAGATTTACACCGAGAAGAATAACCGTTCTCAATTCTTCCTTTGTCTCAACGCCTTCGGCTAAAACAAGAATTCCGTTATCTGCTGCATATTCAATAAGGCTCTTTACAAAATAACGTTTCTGAGAATTCGTATCGATATTTGATATCAAAGAACGATCGACTTTAACGTAGGCAGGGCAATACTTAAGGATATTACTGGCATTGGAATAACCGCTTCCGTAGTCATCTAAAGCAAGCTGTACTGTTTGCTGGTATCTTTTGTATATCATCTCGTACGACTCAGCAGGAATCTCAGATTCCTCAGTAATTTCAACTACAATCTGATCTCTGAACGAATAAAGTTTTCTTATGGCACATGTCAAATCTTTCTCTTTAAGATGATAAGCAGGAAGACTGTTAATAAACACCTTACGATTGGCAAACTTGTCAACATTAGACTCTATTATCTGAATGACATTAGCAAATGTAGCCTTCTCTATGTCATAGAGCCTGTCCATCTTCTTGGCATAACGCAGAATCTCAAACGGAGTAATAGTTTTATCCGCTTCGTAACGCATAAGCGCTTCATATCCGTAGATATCACCCGTATCAGCACAAACAATAGGCTGAAAATGATAATTAAGAAGATTGTTATCCAGAATATTCTCAACCGTATGAAGCTTCTTAATCTCATCCTGAGTCATCTCGGAATATTCATCAATCTTCTGCTGTCTCAGACGTTTCTTGTGATTCTTTGCGTTTACGGCACGGTTTATAAGATAATCTATGTTAGGTAATGTTCTTAGGTTCTCACTTTGCATTGCATAATGAACAAACATCTGCAAATCTTCCCCACCAGGCAAAATACAAGTTATACCCGCTTCAGGAATTGAAGCAACTATTTCATTAAAACGCTTTTGGGTATTTTTACTGATTACACCGATAAGGAATTCATCATTACACAACCTTCCGCATATCTCATTTTCTCTCAAAGAACGAGAAATAAAACGAGACAATGTAATTATTGCTTCATCACCGGCCGCACGTCCGAATTCCGAATTTATACTCTTAATATTACTTAAATCAAACATAATAACAGCAACAGAATTACCTGTACCTACATTCTGTTCAACCAAAGCTTTAAATCGCTCATAGAATCCTACATAATTGTAAAGACCGGTAAGTGTATCACGAATCTGATCCGCCTTTATTCTGTCCACCAATTCAAGAAGAAGTTTGGTTCGATAGAAGGACTCTATACCTTGGGCTGCATCTCTTACCCACAAGCGACACTTACGACTGTATATATCAATATTGCTGTCATGGTTAAGAACTACATATCCGAAGCAACGATCTTCAAAAAACAACGGCAAAAATAAGAAAGAAGAAGGTTTATCTCTTTCTTCGTCCAAAGCCGGAAGCATAAGTTTTTTGTCAAACGATTTATCAAAGCATATTGTATTCTTATCTTTGTGAACTTCACTCTGCTCAACTATAATATTCATTCGATCGGTAAAACCGTATCTGATTAAATCTTCTCCTACAAAAGCAGCAGGATTTTTAAACTCATCATTAATACAAATCCACATATGATTAAAAGGTCTTAATTCATATGTATAGACCGATAATACTTCATAGAATTTCTCATATTCAGTTTGACAAAGAAGCTCATCGGTAATGTGATTAAAATCCCAATCGGTTGAATTTGTTTTCTTGAAAACCTGCCAAGAATCACGATTCAAGCGCTTGTAAACCTGTTTTTCCTCACAGCAACCGCAGCTCTCACCGATAAAAATCTCAGTATCCATTTCTATTTCAGGAACCTTCTCACAGGTAATCATCTCATACATTCTTCTCATTGCAAGTCTTCCGCACTTTCCAGCCGGAATTTCTGCAGAGGTAATAGGCTTAGGACTCAATCTTCCTACATCAGAAGAATCATATCCGATAACAGCTATATCTTCTGGAACTCTGTATCCACATTCAGTAAGTGTCGTTGCAACACCGACTGCCATATAATCATTGGCGCATATAACAGCTTTTGGCATATTTTCAGGATGCTCCATAAGCTTCTCTGCGGTTCTGTTACCGCTGTCATACCAATAATTTCCGTCAAAAACCCAATCGTCTCTCACCGGAATATTATGATTACGCATACTGTCAAGAAAACCGTTTAATCTCTGTAATGAATGACTGTGTCCCGGTTTTCCGCCAAGAAAAGCTATATCTGTAAAACCGTGAACATCTATTGCATGATCGACCAATTTCTTCATCGGTTCATAATGATTTATCATTATTGTCTCAAAGAACGAGCTTTCACGATCTATAACCAGCACAGGACCGTCAAACTCGTCTTTTATCTGCCTTTGAATCCTATCTCCCATTCCGGGATTTTGAATAGTATCAAGTAATACTACAACACCGTCAAATCTGTTGTATTGTATCAAAGAAAATACACTGGAGTCATTGGTTATACGGGGTTCGGTTAACTGAAACTTCTGTATGGAAGCAAATACACAGACATCAAAATCGTACTTATATGCTTCATCTATAAAATCACGCAAAAATGCGGATGGTGTTTTCTCTTCAATTTGTGCCGCCAATACTGCAATTTTCCTACGCATAAATTGCCCCCTTCTCACTGTCAACAGTGAACACTCGACTCATACACTATCATATTACAAACTCAAAATATAAATTTCATCATTAATATGTTAAATTTTGTTTAACTTATGTTAAAAAGACCCCGAAATGCCTTTCCATCGGCATTTCGGGGATAACAAAACATAATTTTAAATCACAAATTTATATTTTCGGGCAAAAATCAGGCATTGTACTTGTCGATATGAGCCTGAATAAGAGCAGCATCCTCAAAATAATTAATCTGCATTGCTGCTTTTACTTCACTTAAGGTTTGAGCTGCAATGGTTCTTGCTGCATCACTGCCCTTATGCAAAATATCATATACACCTGCAATGTCCTTCTCATATTCTTTTCGGCGTGCACGAATAGGAGCAAGTTCCTCCTGAAGAACGTTATTAAGGAATTTCTTAATCTTAACGTCACCCAAACCGCCGCGGGTATAATGCTCTTTAAGCTCATCAAGATTCTTATAATCAGGAAGATAAGCTTCAAAGTGCTCATCCTTACAGAAAGCGTCAAGATAAGTAAATACGGTATTACCCTCAAGATGGCCCGGATCCGATACCTGAACATGGAGAGGATCTGTATACATACTCATTACCTTTTTTCTTACATCCTCCTCAGTATCAGACAAATAGATGCAATTACCGAGTGACTTACTCATCTTAGCCTTACCGTCAGTGCCCGGAAGACGCATACATACCTGGTTGGTAGGAAGAAGTGCGTCCGGTTCAACTAGAACTTCGCTGTAGATTGAATTAAACTTACGAACAATCTCTCTGGTCTGCTCAATCATAGGGAGCTGATCTTCTCCTACAGGAACGGTTGTTGCCTTAAATGCAGTAATATCTGCTGCCTGGCTTATAGGATAACAAACAAAACCTGTCGGGATACTGTTCTCAAAATTACGAAGCTGTATTTCAGCCTTAACGGTAGGATTACGTTCCAGTCTTGAAAGAGTTACAAGATTCATATAGAAAAATGTTAACTCACACAGTTCAGAGATCTGCGACTGAACAAAAATTGTAGACCTGTTCGGATCCAATCCTACTGACAAATAATCAAGCGCAACCTCAATAATGTTCTGTCTGATTTTCTCGGGATTATCAAAGTTATCCGTAAGTGCCTGTGCATCAGCAATCATAATAAGCACTTTCTCAAACTCTCCGGAATTCTGAAGTTCTACTCTTCTCTTAAGTGAACCTACATAATGACCGAGATGAAGTCTTCCGGTAGGTCTGTCACCTGTTAAAATAATCTTACCCATACTGTCTTCCTCCTGTTAAGCAGAACTGCTTTGCATATAATATGAAGCATATTCCGCTTTTTATTTATTCAAACAAAAAACTTCCGTCCTCATTCAAAAGGACAGAAGTGAAATTCTGCTGGCCACCTTGTGAGTCTGCACCATCATGCAGCTCCCGTTTTACGGTCGGGATATCCGTCGACGCCTACTTGCTGAAATTACGAGCTTTGGGGCCGCCCTCCTAAGTCCATTCACAAGAGTCAGAATATTGCCTTCTCAGCACCCGGCAACTCTCTGCAATTCTTAATCTCGAGCTACTACTCTTATTCAACGGTTTGTATCTTCGGGTTGTAGTGTATCATCTTGTATACATAAATGCAAGTCGGCACTGTAACCGTGTCCCTCTGTTGCCTCTTATTAATTCCCGAAAAGGATGATTTTGTAAACCCAAAACCATTCTGTTATAATATATATGCGTGTTGGTGAAATGTGTTCACAAAAGGAGATTTGTGATGAAAAGAAATTTTATTGCTTTAATGTTCATTATCGCTTCTGCAACACTTGCTTTTACAGCATGCGGTCCTGATATTGATGAAGCAACCGCATCCTTGTCCGATGTTGTTGATTCAAAGGTTAGTGAGATAAAAGAAACAATAAATTCTCAAGTCAGTGAAGTTGTTGAATCCGTAAAAGAAAACGTCTCAGAGAATATCGAATCTGATATTAATGAAGCAATCGAAAGCATCAAGGACAACGTCGGTGAAAATATTAATCTTGATGACATCAAACTGCCTGACGGTATTGAACTCCCTGAAGGTGTCGAACTGCCTGACGCAGAAGCCATCGAAAGCTTTATAAACCAAGTATCCGAAGCAACAGGTCAATAAATTAGACAGTCACCGCTGTTACGTAACAATTCCTATGCTAAATTAATCAAAACGTGGTTGTCTCAAAAAACTCGGGCGATTTCCGTGTGGCAGGTGGCGTGTGGTGTGTGGCGTGTGCCGTGTGCCGGGTGCAGCCGCTCGGTCGGTTCAGGAACTCAGCGGCTCAGGGACTCGGCGGCTCAGAACGGATAATCCGACAAGAATCACTTAAAACCACGTTTTCGGTCACTTTGCAGTAACTGAAGCAGCCGTTTGCAGTGAACGACAGAATCTCACCCAAAACGGCCTTTTTTCTCACCAAATGGTGAGATTTTTCCTCGATTTTGGTGAGATTTGGCTCACGGAGTCCGAAGCCTCAAGTCGCCCGACAGAATCTCACCCAAAACGGCCTTTTTTCTCACCTTTTGGTGAGATTTTTCCTCGATTTTGGTGAGATTTGGCTCGCGGAGTCCGAAGCCTCAAGTCGCCCGACATAATCTCACCTAAAACGGCCTTTTTTCTCACCAAATGGTGAGATTTTTCCTCGATTTTGGTGAGATTTGGCTCGCGGAGTCCGAAGCCTCAAGTCGCCCGACAGAATCTCACCTAAAACGGCCTTTTTTCTCACCTTTTGGTGAGATTTTTCCTCGATTTTGGTGAGATTTGGCTCGCGGAGTCCGAAGCCTCAAGTCGCCCGACAGAATCTCACCCAAAACGGCCTTTTTTCTCACCAAATGGTGAGATTTTTCCTCGATTTTGGTGAGATTTATTCCGCGGCACTTAATCAACCGATTTTTTACGATTCAAGAGACTGGAGTTAGACTGTTTACATCATTTTTTGAATATACTGAAGGGCCGCCTCTCTGTGAATCAATCACTATTGAGACAGCCCCTATAACAACATCAATTCTTGTCCGATGAGTCCGCTTCAGCATTCTCATTCTCAGAACTCACTTTCTCTTCCTCAACTTCGGCATTCTCAGAACTCATTTCATCTTCTTCATCCTCGTACTCGCCATCCTCATCATAAGCCTCATCATCGTCATCTTCATACTCATCTTCAACATATTCGGAATAACTCTTCGGCTTGCATTTCAGTTCAAGCCATGCAGAGAAATTAAACGGCTTAACTACTTTCTCTTCTTCACTTAACACATCAAGCTTATCCTCTTTGATTTTTGTCTCATCAAGGCAGAAAAGATTTATAGTTGTCGTATCGCTTACAGAACCCGGATCTTTTAACTCATATCTGTCCTTCAGATACATGAAAGGGAAACTATATACGGTCAGCTTGGTTCCTTCCTCTATAATCCCTGATGACAAAAACCAGTTATAAAAAAACGGCATCATCATTTCTCTTTTGGTTCCGAAAACCCACGTTCTTTTGTCCTTATATAACATAATCTCGTTGATGTTACATATATCCTGATAATCCACAACGTCAGACACGTCGCTGACCTTCATGAATTTTCTCACCATTCTTTTCTTGCGATAAACAAAGCCTGCAAGAATTAGGAAAATAAGCGCAAACGAAGGAAGCGCCGCGTAGGTTTCAGTCACCGGCGTAAAATTAACAAGAACTCCCGGCAGGAAACACAAAACAATTGTTACTATTATTCCGAGTAAAACTATCGGAATCCACTTCAATTTACTTGAAGGTTTTCTGTATTCATTCAATCGACTGATTGAATTTGCAATTGATCTGTATACTATCTTCTTCTGCTTTTTATTTCCCATAATCGGCTCGCCTCTTTAATAAATATCGCCATTACAATAACATATTTTTATCTTCTCGAAAAGGTTTATCTCCGGCAAAAAACAACCGCCCCGCTTCCTTGACAGAACTTGTGCTGCCGGTTACGCAGGTATCGTATTAAATAAACATTTTATATGCTGCACACCATTATTGATATTTTATAAAAAGAAACGCCTCACATGCCTTGTGAGACATTTCCTCTCTTACACGCCGGGATAACCTACATATTCCGGTTTCTCCATCAAATGATTGAACAATCTTTGTTAAGTTACTCCCCTGTTAAACACCCAACCGTCTTAACATCCCTTGAAATTACTCATTCCAATTGCACATTGAAATAAGTTTATATCATTTGGGTATTCCTTTTCGCGAAAATAAGTTGTACAATAGCCTAAATCGTTGATGAGAAGAGTAATCTCATGAGTAGGTTTCCAGAGAAGAGTGCAAACGGTGAGAGCATTCAAAACCAAAAGAGAGATGAAGACCACCTCGGAGAGGCCCCAATCAGGCACGTTGATTACGTTACAATCATTAAAGAGTGGCAGTCATAATAGTGTACTGCAATAAGGGTGGAACCGCGCAAATGATTTTACGTCCCTTGCACATTCGGGTGCGAGGGATTTTTGTTTATAAAAATCTCTGGCACAGATTCTGTAAAAGGTATTATTAAAACAAAAGGAGACAGAAAATGGAACAGGATTTTTATCTTAGCGTTTACCGTCACAGCCTCTCTCACATCATGGCTAAAGCGGTGAAAGAACTCTATGGCAACGATGTTCAGATTGCCATCGGTCCGCAGATTGCAGACGGATTTTATTATGATTTCCTCTTCCCTGAAGGAGTTTCTGTAAACCAGGACGACTTCAAGAAGATTGAGGACAAGATGCGTGAGATTATGAAGCGCAAAGAGATATGGACCAGAAAAGAAGTATCAAAGGCAGAGGCTATGGAACTTTTTGCCGGCGAGAAATTCAAAATCGAACTCATTCAGGATCTTCCTGAAGATGAGATTATCACTGTTTATTATACAGGTGACGATTATGTGGATCTCTGTCGCGGACCTCATGTAGAGAACTCCATAGAATTGATGAATTCCGCTTTCGAGATCAGATCTACATCAGGTGCTTACTGGAGAGGCGACGAGAAGCGCGATTCACTCCAGAGAATCTATGCATATGCTTTCCCTGACAAGCAGCAGCTCAAGGAACACAAGGCTCTTATTCAGGAAGCTCTTGAGCGTGATCACAAAAAGCTCGGCAATCAACTCGAGCTCTTTATGCTTGATGAGACTGCACCGGGTATGCCGTACTGGCTCCCAAGAGGATGGAAACTCTTCAATGCACTTCTTTCATTCTGGAGAGATATCCACGAAGAACATGGCTATCAGGAGATTTCCGCTCCGCAGATTCAGAAAAAAGAACTTTGGGTAACATCAGGACACTGGGCACATTATCAGGACGGAATGTTTATCGTTCCTGTTAACCCTGAGAATCCGGAAGAAGCATACGCAGTAAAGCCTATGAACTGTCCTAATGCAATTAAGGTTTATCAGAGCAAAGGCCGTTCATATAAGGAATTGCCGCTTCGTTTCTCTGAGGTTGACGTAATTCATCGTAAAGAGAAGTCAGGTGAGCTTAACGGATTGTTCAGAGTACAGATGTTCCGTCAGGATGATGACCATACTCTTCTTATGGAAAGTCAGATCGGTGCTGAGATTGATGATATTCTCAAGATTGCTACAAGCATCTATGAGACATTCGGCCTTACATATGTAGCAGAGCTTTCAACAAGACCGGATGACTTCATGGGTGATATCGAGGTTTGGAACCAGGCTGAGGCAGAACTAAAAGAAATCCTTGATAAATACTACGGTGAAGGCGGTTATGAGATTAACGAGGGCGATGGTGCTTTCTACGGTCCTAAGATTGACCTTAAGATGAAGGATGCTCTCGGTCGTGAATGGCAGATGGGTACAATCCAGCTCGACTTCCAGCTTCCGCTCAACTTTGACTTAAAGTATACTGACAGCGACGGTGCGCAGAAACGACCGGTTATGATTCATCGTGCTATCTTCGGTTCTTTCGAGAGATTTATCGGTATTCTTATCGAGAACTTCAAGGGTGCTTTCCCATTCTGGCTCTCACCTTATCAGGTAGCAATCGTACCTATTCGTACATCACACAATGATTACGCAAAGAAGGTTTATGATGAGCTCCGCAAAGCAGGTGTTCGTGTTGAAGTTGATTATGCTGACAAGAACATGCGTGATAAGATTAAGAATTATAAGACATATAAAGATCCTTATATTCTCGTTCTCGGCGATAAAGAAGCCGAAGAAGAGACTGTATCCGTTAATATTCGCGGAAACAACAAGCAGATTCAGGGCATGCCTCTCAAGGACTTCGTTGAGATGTGTCGTGTAATGAATTCCGAGCACACATTGGAGCTTAAGGAATCACTTTAATCTGATTTAAGTCAATAATCCCCCCCGAAGTTGGTTCAAAAGAATAAACTTCAGGGGGATATTATTGTACCTTATAAAAGAAAACTCTCATATCCTAATTAGGATTTTGCTTTGCTATTTTGCTATAGAAAAGCGTATCTTCATAATCATAAACATAGAAATTACTGTTACACTCATCAGCATATTCTATCATAGCTATATTTTCAAGCGAATAGATCCCTTCAGAATTAAACCCACCTTTAACAGTAAGTGACAAAATACCAATATACATCTCCAGTGCTACACAGGACATTACAAAAATCAACAGCGTCTTTCCAAGTATTTTAAGTAACAGACAAGAATCCTTAATATCTTTTTCTCTGTAATCATTAACAAAGTCGGATAATAATCCAGCTAACATAATTGTAAGAACAAAAAGCAAAGGCATTCCGCCACGCATTGTAAAATCATTATATTTTGAGATTTTATAGAGCGGCATTAACGTAAGCGAGACAATTACTGTCCAGAACAAACCATCATAAAGGTGTTTTTTTCCAAAAAGAACAAGAGAAGGCAGAATTTCAACTACAAAAATAAGTACGTACCCCAACAAAAACTGTCCTACGCTTTCATAAAAAGACACAGTACTTCCTCTGACAGAAGTTGCCCCGGCATTCGCCATGTACATCGGAGCATAGCAAATGAGAATTACAGATGATGGAATAATATTCCCAATGGTAAAAATATTCTTTAACAAAACCTTACCGTCAGCACCTCGCATCTTCTTTAAAAAAAGAAAATAGACGGCAATCGGAAGCATTCCAATTGTTGCCCAGGGTGAATATGCAAAACAGGATGCTGCAATAAGACCTTCGGACCTGGTGTTTTTCTGAAGGAACAGCAAAACCACAATAAGATAACATGGTATAACCTGATTATAAACATTCAAAAGGTTATTTATATTACTTATATAGGACATGTGCTGCGTATAACCTTCAAGCCATACCCACGGCTCAGTCGTGCCCGAAATATTTAAAATATGATACGGAATTACATCCAATCCGGAAAAGAAAACAAGTGCAAAGATTGAAAAATAAGTTTCCCTCTTGCAAATCATACTTATACCGAGAATGATTAAAAACAACCCCATTGCAGACCATAATAGAAGTGCTGCATTACCTACGTCGAATCCAAACGTTTTTCCTAAAAGTGCCGGAATTAACCAAAATGTAAAATAATAGCCCAAAGCAACAACTTCATCAGGAAACAATGCATTAATTTCAGGAATTTCCATCTTCGTCAAATCTAAGAAAACAGGCCATTTGTGAGAGATCAAATCTCTAAATATAGCACGCCTGAATGCATGATCTCTGGTAGCCCAGATAAACTCGCCGATACCCAAGCTATAGGCAAGTACAACCGATGCAACCACCAATACTATTAAGTAAACAGGACTTACTTCAAAATAATTATCCTTGGTCTGACAATTTGAATTATCCTTTTCGAGGTCTTTAAAAAAACAGAAAAACGCAAGCACAAGAAGCAAACAGGCCGGTACTGCTATATATGGTCTAATCCATGTGAGTAAAAATACCAAAATAGGAGCCAGAAGATAAAACATCGCACCTAAAAAGAATACTCGATGTGAAATTTTAACTTTTGTTATTTTTTTAATACTGATTTCTTCTCGCATAAACAAGATTATATCTTTTTTTATTGTAAAAATTAAGTCCCCCCGAGTATTTATTTTGATTTATAAAAGGCATTAGCAACAAAGAAACAAAACAGCCTTTCTTCAAAAGTCGGAGCCTCCAAATCATAAATTCCCGTAAAAGAACGGTAAGTTTAACGGTCAATGTTCCGTCAAGAAGAAAACCGTAATTTTATGAAGAGTCAAGTCAATCCTTGCAATCGTCACCGATTCCAAACCGTTTCATCGGATTTGAGACAGTTTTTTATTACTTAAAAACACTAAGCAATCAGGGAATTTTTACCAAAACAAACATAAAAGCAAGCAGTCTTTTCCATATATCTTTTTGTTTAACAGTATTCTTCACAAAGCTATTTGAACTTTCTCTCAGTACTTCCAGTTCATCCGCCTCTATTCCTTCGGAACTGTATAAGGCCTTATCAACAATATATGTAATATCGCGCGGAATTTTAATTTTATACAAATAGGCTATTCTTCCTGTGTACCTGCCCAAATATTTTGCAATTGAATTTACGTTTGGCGAACTTAATCTTCTCCTCCAAATCATTAATTGTATACACTTATACAGTACCAAACTAATAACTAAAATTATAACAGCAGCAGACAATCCTATCTGCAAGCCCTTGCTCACGGTGTCATCCTCTGCTGCAATTTCAGTTTGATCTTGATACATCCTTATAAGCTTTCGTTGAACATATATACGATGCATATCGGAGAACCAATCATCATATCTTGATGCTGCAACAATAGGTACTGCATCCTCCAAAACAATAATATTTTCTTCATTTGAAATGTCCGAATCAGTTTCTCTCTTGTTTAGATTGTTTTCAAATGTAAGTTCAGGTTTTTGGGAATCATTATAATGATTTCCTTCCACAAACATATTATGAGTGGGGTCTATCTGTATCCATCCAAACTCATCAGACCAGATTTCGCACCATGCATGAGCATCGGCATCAGTAACCGAAGTATTAACACCGTCTGTGACGTTGTAGACCAAATAACCTACACAATAACGCGTAGGAACATCCAGCATTCTGAGAAGAACTGCTACGGAAGATGCATAATGTTCACAATAACCCATTTTACTGTCCCTTAAAAACCAGGTTACAAAATCAGTGTGTTCATCATTTCCGGGATATACAGTCCCTCTAGAATAGGTATGAGTGTGATACACATAATCCATCACATTCTTCGCCTTCTCCTCCGGAGTAATCTCAACATCACCGTTATAGCAATCAATAAACCATGACGGTAACTCAACTTCAGTCAAAATTCTGTCCCTGATCACATCAGGCACGTACTTACACTCATTATTTATATAATCGCGATATTCATCACTTATCGGCAGCAAATCTGATTCTACCTCAGGATTTTTAAGTGACCATGCATAATTCTTTGTCGAATCTTCATTTAAGTATATTTCATCATTAAAATAGGTATCCGTATGCAACGCACTTACATTATTCGGAATAAATAAACCTTCCGCAGTCTCCTTAGTATCAATGAAGAGCACTGCCGATGTATTCTCATTTTCAGAATTCTCCTCTTCAGCTTCGTACATATAATCAGATATATCATTCCGGCTCCAATTATCACCGTCATAATCTCCCATAGAAGTTAAAAGAAGATATATACTCTTGCCGTTAAAAATATCATAATTTTCTTGGCCGGTAATACTCAGTTTTATATTCATTATCTCAACGCCGTTCGCTCTGAATGCTCCCTTATTATTCAGTTTACTGCGCTCAGAATTTATCATTCCGTAATTTGTATACGCATTGGTCGCCTGTATATTGCTATCTAAAGAACTTTTTTCTTCCTCTTTAAAAACACCGTTCTTCAATTTTTGAACAAACTCAGAGTCAAAGATTTTTTCTGCAGAATTCATTATAAAGTCAAACTGATTTTGAGCTTTGCTACTGTCATAATCATGCATCGGTGACACGAGAGCCGGAATTAAAACCAATAACGATACAGGAATAAACAATTTATACGTAATGTCATCAATAACCGGACTGTCATACTTTCGAACAAGTTCAAAAATCACAAGCATAATCAGGCAGCACATAAAAATAACATACCAGTACCATGAGGCATAGCTGTAATTAAGTACGACCGATATAACCAGCAAACCCAAATAGAAGCTTGTTCCTATGAAAATATTCTTGCGTCGCTGCAAAACTATCGTCATGAGATATGTCGGCATAATCGTAACAGCCAGCAGACATTTTGACAAATCCGCAGGGAGCACTTGGGCCTGTGACTCCACTGTAGCATCAGCATAAAAAGCCATATTCCTTACGGTATGTATACACTTTTTAATGCATGCAATCATGTCACTGCTATAATAGAAGATACCTGCTGTCACAGCACTCGCAATAAGAAAACCAGCAACAATAAGACTTCGTCTTTTACTGCCGCTGAGCAAAGTCATACCCGCCGCAATAAATACAGAACACCACACAAACAAATCAATATCGGGGTTCAGCATAAATGTTTCAGTAAAAATCTTTACGCTTGAAATATTTATCATTAATGCGATAACAAAAGTAAAAAACATACTCTTAACAGAGGATAAAAAATACTTATTCATTTTCTTCATCCTCACTTTCACTCTTTACCGAAGATAAATCGGTTGTAAGAACTCTCATAAGCATCTTATCTATATCATGCGTACTTTCTATACAAAAACTGATTTCTTTATTATAAGGCGGAATGACTCTTATTGTATGTTGTATATCTTTAGAAAGAAAATATTTCGAAGTAAATACCACTTCGCCCAACCAACGGTCCATAAGGGCTCTGTCCTCATTAAGTTCAAGATAAAGACGGGAATGAGCATTATATTCTTCCTGTGGTTCCTTTACAAACACTTTGCCCTTCTTGGCAGATATTTTCCAATGAATGTTTTTAACCGAATCGCCTTCCGTATATTCTTTAATATCATATATTCCTGAATCGGATGAGGAAGATTTACGAAGATACTTTGCCTTAAAGCCTGCTGCATCAGGCATTCTCTCCGGCATTACGGGAATCGGTTTCACCATTATTTTCGAGGAAAAATCCACTTTCCTCAGGAATCTGAAAATTCCGAGAAAATCATATATATATACTTTCGCAACAGTAAATTCATACACACCGCAATGTGTCGTATCAATTACATAATGGTGTTCACTGTTAAGCGGCGCAGACAGTTTAACTTGCTTTTCCGAACCTGCCATATAATCCTTAATTTTGCAGACAACAAAAATATTAAGAATACCTGCTAAGCTCTTTTTCTTCGGAGCCAAATCAAAATATGCTTCCTCATTAATCAAAGCTACTCTCGTAATCTCAGGTTTGATTTTTAACGTATATAAAAACACAAGACTAAGAATCCCGGAGAAAATCGGCAATATAATAACCAGAATCAGACAATACCATGCAAACCACATTTCATAAAAGAGATAAAATGTGTAAATGCCGAGCAGTAACACCAAATACAGGAAACGACGCCAAAACATATGTTATTCCTTTGGCAAAGCAGTCTTTCGGACAATTTCTTCCGCAACAGTTTCAACAGATAATTCTTTCAGTTCTGCTTCAGGAGACAGAAGAAGTCTGTGTGCTATAACTTTAACAAATATATCTCTCACGTCCTGCGGAACAACATATTTACGTCCGTGAATATAGGCGTAAGCCTTCGCCATATCGGTCAAAACCAATGTTGCTCTCGGGCTTGCGCCTCTTTCCAGCATCTGATGCTTTCTTGTTGCCGTAACCAAGGTTAAAATATAGTTTATTATCTTCTCATCAACAAAAACTTCTCTGACTTCACTTTGCATTCTGAGAATATCATTTACTGTGCAAACCTGTCGCAAAGAAGCCATAGGATTACAATTTTGCCTTGTCATAATCATTGTTTTCTCAGCCGCAAGATCAGGATAACCCATAGAGATTTTCACACCGAATCTGTCCATTTGAGAATCAGGAAGAAGTGATGTGCCTGATGCTCCTGACGGATTTTGAGTGGCAAAAACTATAAAAGGATCAGGAAGTCTGTACGTAGAATCATCCACTGTTACCTGCCCCTCTTCCATAGCCTCAAGAAGCGCAGATTGAGTTCTCGAAGATGCACGATTAAGTTCATCTGCCAAAAACAAATTATGAAAAACCGAACCTGTTTTATACTTCATTGTGCCGGTCTTGTTGTCAAATATCGAAAATCCGGTTATATCAGACGGCAAAACATCCGGTGTAAATTGAACTCGTCCGTAATTAAGTCCCATTACCTTAGAAAACGCAGTTGCAAGCGTTGTCTTTCCTACACCCGGAACATCTTCTATAAGAATATGGCATTCGCCCAGTATTGCAGCAAGTGAAACAAGAATTATTTTATCCTTACCGCATATTACCTTCTTTATCTCTGATATAATTCCGTTTGCCACAGGGTGCAGCTTATCTGCCGTTTGAACAATTCGAGTGCCGTTTGATGTGTCTTTACCAGAGTTCACTAATCCATCCTCCATTATCGAAACATATAGTGAATATAACATATCCTAATTCATTTCTTAATACATATTTACGCATATTTTCGAAAATAAAACAAAAAAAAACCGCACCTCAACAATAATGTCAAAGTGCGGTATAAATAAAAGCTAATCAGTATAACTTACGCAGCTACCTCAATGTGAAGCGCATCGATATAGAACTCAGTCATATCAGGTGTCTCAAGGTAAAGTGAAAGATATGTCAAATCAGAAGGAATCTCATATGTGCCTTCAACCAAAATCCACTCTCCGCTTGAAGTATCAATATTCTCAATCCACGGCCATGAACCCTCGATATCTGCTACAAAGTGAAGCTCTTTACAAGGAGACTTAACAGCAAATGAATACTTGATTGTTGTACCGCAGAAACGTGAAACATCAAATGAATATCCGTCATATTCAGCTGAACCTTCGGAATTCATAAGGCAAGCATTTCCTTCATACGGATCATCTGTAACAATTGTCAATGTAGAAGAAATACGAGTATTTCCATAATATGTATCGCCCTCATAATTCTCATCAATTGCATCATCCGGTCCGAGCGGTTCACGATAATCTGCTGGCTTCTCAAGAACCTCACCGGTTACAGCATAGAGAACACCGCGGAAAGAATCCTTAATTGAAAGGTCTCCGTTAAAGAGAAGCGGATGCTCATTTGCACGCCAAGACATATCATCCGTAAGTCCCCAGAATGTAACTGATTCAAGAGGCATACCGTTCTTCTTAGCCTCTACCAAAGCTGAGAACAACTCATTATAGAATACACCCTGATCATATTCAGCATTAAATGATACTGTAGACTGCTTAATATCAAGCTCTGTAATGTGAATCTTTACACCGAGCTCATCAACATACTTCTGCATTACTGCTACATACTCTTCCGGTGTAATGCTGATATTAATATGTGACTGCATACCGAAGCCGTCAATATTTCCTGCTTCAGCTACAGGCTTAAGTGTCTCAATAATCTTAGCCTGCTTACCTTCAACATACTCGTTATAATCGTTATAGAAAAGCTCTACACCTTCGCCTGCATACTTACGTGCAAACTCAAAAGCTTTTTCAATAAAGTCGTCACCGATTGTTTGTGTCCAGAAACTCTCACGGAGATTATACTCATCATCAATAGCCTCGTTAACTACATCGTATGCATAGAAAACTCCAGGATAATTGTCGTTCATATATGTAAGAACTTCCTTAATATAGTTCTCCATACGAGTAAGCATAAGCTCACGGTCGGCAAGATTACCGGTATTATCATAATTCTCATAGAAGAACCAATCCGGTGTCTGTGAGTGCCAAATAAGAACGTGGCCTCTTACTTTAATATCATTAGCCTGCGCCCAATCCAAAGCATCCTTTGCATTGTCAAAATGAACTGCAGGACACTCATTATACTTCTCAGGATCCGCAAGACAAGCCTCAGCATCAAGTACACTGTCCGGCTTAAGTTCGTTCTCAAGAGTAATAGAATTAAATTCCTGACCTACAAGAGTAATAAATTCCTGATACTCATTTGTAACAAGTGAATTAGGAATAGCACATCCGAGTTTAAAATAATCAGCATAAACCTCGCTGAGATTTACATAATCCGATGTATCAACAAGTTCAGTTATTGCACCTTCAGGCTCAACATACTGACCCTCAACAGTTGCATACATATAGTCTACGTAAATATCAGTTGTATCAACACCTTCTACATATACATAACAATTTGTAACATGCTCAGGAATTGTAAATGTACCTACTCCGCAAACGTAATCACTTGAGCAGCCTACAATATCAAAAACATTGGAATATGTTGTAGATCCCGCCGTATCGTACTGTACGGATACTCTTACCGTACCGCCGTCGCACTTACAATTTGTCTGGATTCTGATTGTATTTCCTACAAAAACATCAGCCGGGAAATTAATACCGTTCCATGCATCCGTTCTTCCGGAAATCTTACAAGCTACATTGCCTGCTTCTGCAGCATCCACCATCTCAGTAGTAATGCTGTCACCTCTGTTAACAAACATCATAGGATCAACACCAAAATCCTCATAAAGAGCAGGAGCACCGTTTGCATCCGGATATTCCGGTGCATACTCACCTGCAGTCTCGGCAGGAGTTGTCTCAGCAACTGATGTTGTTGCTTCGGTTTGTGCTGTTGTTGTCTCTGCTGCTGTCTCTTCAGTATTGCTGCAACCGGTCATAACTACAGAACCGAGCATAGAGACAGAGAGAAGCAAAGCACCTAATTTGTACTTCTTCATATTTCGTCCTCCGTAAATTTTTGATTGAGTTGTTCGTACCAATCAAAAGAAATAACATTACCATATTAGCTAAAAGGACTGTTAAGTTCAATGCTTTTTATATTACTTTTTGTACAAATTTGGCAATAATTGTTTATACAATTAACAGACTTTACATGTTATTAGGCGGAGTTTAACCGCCTTATTTACTGGTATTAACACCTATTAAACTTTATTTTTTATATTTGTATTCAATAGACATATATTGCGATAAAAATATACACATATTGCTTTTATGATTATCTGTCTCAATTCTCATACAAAGCAAAAAGCTCTTCACTTCCCATAATAAAAATTTTGTGCATTACATCCGTACCGATATATACCGACAAATCGCTCGGATCCAGTGCAACAAAATTGTGAGCTATACCCACAAGTTGTGTGCCTTTTAATATATATCCTGTTTGATTTCCGGAAGCATATAACACATTGTATCCACCGTATGATACCGACGATGTCGGTATCACACCGTCAACAACATCAAATTCGCCTACTGCATCACTGCCGCTGTATATCACTGCCTTACCTTCATCATTAAACGCAAGCTTAAAATCAGCAAACAAATAAAACTCACCGTCATTTTCCATATTCTGCGGTCTCATGGAATCAGAATCCGTAGCCGTAACTGTTACAGACATTTGTGAATCAATTGCCGAATATACTATAATTCTGTTCTCATCTCTCGGAACCATTATAAATCCGTTGTTGAACACAGAAGCACATACAATATCTTCGGTCCGGCACACATAATTACTTGTAAGTCCCACACAACGATATCCCATACACACTGAACCGTCAGCCAATATGGCATTTACGTTTCCGTCCTCCGTAAATACAGAGAGTATGGGATTGTCAAAAACTAAGTCGTTACTTACAGAGGCCGTCTCAACGTCAACCTCAAGAATACAGGTACTGCCGCGCAGATAAAACTTATCTTTCTCATTCGGCATTACAATAATCTCTGAAGTCGGCATTCCATCAGAAGATACAGTTACTATACTTCCACCGTCAATAATAACTGTTTGTGTGTCGCTGATATTTCCGTCATTATCTTCAAAGCATAAGTTAATCAGAAATTTGCCGTCAATTGAAGCAGCATCCGTAAGGACTGCTTTCTCTGCTTCAATATTGAAAGCACGGCTCTGTTCTGTTAAATCAACACCGCATATTGCATTATTTCTACTCACAATAACAGTATCGTTCTCGAAAAGAATGTTTTCCGGCTCACAATTTTCCAATTCTGTATAATCTTGCGTTTCCATCTCAAACAGATTTTCAGCAGTAGGTGTTAAATGAAGAACAGAACCGCTGTTATAGTATAAAAACGCGCCTTTACCTTCGCCGTCAGCCAAAATAATCGAATCCGGTTCGTATCCCAAACCAAACTGCATAATACTGTCATTTGATAAATCTATCCCATAGTCTCCATACATCCCTTCGCCGTCAGGGCCGCAATAACAAAACAAATTCTCATTAACGAAAGCACATTTGTTATCACCGTCATTAATCTGAATATCGTATTTAATTAATTTTGTCTCAACGTCAATTACGATAACATTATCAGCATTCTTTATTGCAAGATATCTGCTTCCCGGATAGCTCAATATAACTGTATTCTCATCAATATCACACTCCGTATTAAACGAATCTGTAGCACGATAGGTATTACCTGTATCGTAAGCACCGAGAAGTTCACTTAAAACAAAAGGCAAAACGGTATCATCCGGATATAATGCTTCATCAAAACCGCACATTGCTTCTTCAAAAGCCTCGTGCACACTGTCCGTCATCATAAGATTATATGCATTATTTATATGTTTTATTGCTTCCTGATTCTCTTCAGGAACAGTATATGCTGTACTTTCTACAAGAGAAACATCTGTTTCTGTCGTCTCAGTCGTGTTATTAATCTCATTGTCGACGGGTACAGAGCAACCTGTAACAATAACTATAGCCATCAATATGGCAAGAATGTTTTTTATATTCATATGTTTATCTCCTTCTTAATTATAATAGCAGTGATAATACGAAATAAAAATACACAATAAATTGTATCTCTATAATCAAATGTTTACACAATTAATCTCTTTATTCTTTACTATTTACAGAAAAGTCACATAGCTTGTGCTAAAATATTATTTATATATAATCATTTAATTTTTATGTCATGTGAGGAATAGAATATGCGTAGAAGAATTGCTGTTTTTGAAGGTGAACCTATAAGAGAATTCCAAAACACTTTTACAGAAAGTATTTTTGAATTAGCCAAAGAAAACGATTTTGATGTTTTCGTTTTTTGCAATTTGGGTTCTTATACCAATAACCCTCTTTTCGAAATCGGAGAAAGAAATATAATAGAGATACCTGATTTCAGTAAATTTGATGCTGTTGTCTCACTTTCTGATACTTTCGATATTGACGGAATGGAGGAATTGCTCCTTTCCAAGGTAACCGCCGGCAATCCTGACTGCCCTATAGTAACAGTTCGTAACGGTCCTCTCGGTACCTACAGAGTGCTTGTTGATGATTACGACACAACTTATCAGATAGTAAACCATTTTATTAAAAACCGTCATTTCTCACGTATATGCTATATGTCAGGTAATCGTGACGTACCTGATTCACTTACAAGGCAGGAAGCCTATGAGGAAGCAATGTCAAACGCAGGTATCAGAGTTACTGACAGCATGACATTTGAAGGTGATTACTGGTACACCCATGGTGAAGCAGCAGTGGAACAATTCCTCAGGGCTTTCCCAAAATCGATATACGGCCAAGATAATCCTGACGCCAAATTAATTCATTTTGATGATGATTATCTTCTCCCGGAAGCTATAGTATGCGGTAACGACTATATGGCTATATCGATTTGTAACGTTCTTAAGAAGCGTGGGATAAAAATACCTGATGATATTTGTATTTTCGGTTTTGACGAGGCTCTCGAAGGTGTCGCTTACGAACCACAGTTATCAACCGTAAGTATGCCGACTGTCGAGATGGCAAAACGTACTATTCAGATTATCGTCGATGTACTCGACGGAAAGAAAATAGAACATGACTATTTTGTTCGCGGTAATCTTAAGTTTAAAGCAAGTTCAGAGATTAATATTCCAAAAGCTAACTTTGACGCTGCCGAACTTGTTAATGAGGTTGCAGAAAGCTCTATAAGCCTTAAACAGTCTGCTCTTATCTTCATTGATTTGCAAAACCATATTACCGCAGATGATAAGTTGGCATTCCTCGAATCATATTTCTACAAAACCAATTGTGAGCGAGGATATATCTGTCTTTGCAGTGAACAAAACGATATAGATGTTCCGCTTCCTTACAGTAATGATATTATTCTTCGTGATATATATCCTTATAAGGACACAAGTATAAAGAAGGAATATCTCGGAACAACTTTCAATCGTTCGGAAATACTGCCGACAGAGGTTTTTAAGGATTCAAGCACTCCGTCAAAATTCTTTGTTATGCCTATTCACTTTAAGGACCTTTCTTACGGTTATTTTGTAATAGAACCGAGTAAGAAGCTGTTTGACTATTTTGTTACAACACTTACTACCGCACTTGCATATACTTATGAAGACTTGAGCCTTATGAAGCGTTTTGATCAACTCGAAGATATCAGACGTCAAAGTCTTATTGATCCTCTTACCGGTGTAGGTAACAGGAGAAGTTTTGATCAGTATCTGAATTCCATCTCACAACGCCTGAAGACAGATGGTGGTTATCTCTCTATAGTAATGGCTGATTTGGATTATCTTAAATATGTTAATGACAACTTCGGACATGACGAAGGAGATTTTGTAATAAAGGAATTTGCATCAATTCTTAAAGAATTGACTGACGGTGATGATTTGTGTGCAAGAGTCGGCGGTGATGAATTCGCCTGTGTTCTCTACTCTAAAAGCCGAGAAAAACATGACAGTTTTGAAGCTCGGGCATATGAAGCGATATCACTTCGTGAGAAGACCATGGATAAACCATACAAATTCCACGCCAGCTTCGGTTCTTGTTCATACGATGAATATATGGGGGCTTCACTTCTTACTTGCATGAAGCTTGCTGATGAAAGGATGTATTTTGCAAAGAGCGAGTATAAGAAGAATCTTACTGAATAACCATTCATTGCTGCAAATGATACATCTTCTAAAATCAAAACAGATTATAACCTGCAAAAAGGGGCCGTCTCACTTTGAGACAGCCCCTTTTATTGTTTCATCTAATCAATCCTTAAGCAATAAGCTTAAGCTACAGTATACATTTCCCAGCTTGTAGCTGACGGCCAACCGTTAGTATTAAAGGCTTGTCTTATTGCAGTATAGTAATACACCATTTTGTTATAAATAGGATTAGGTAAATTCAATTTCATTCCTAAAGTATATGCATATATCGAATAACTCATCAACTCGGCTCTGTCCTCAGTTGAATAAGTTGTACTGTAATTACTTATAAAGTAATCCCTTTCATAATCACCATAGCCCCAATCAGAATCATATGTTCCATCATATTCAAATCCTTCAGGATTAAATGAATTCCACTTTGCTTCAGAGAAATCAATAGAAGAATTAAATCTTGCTTTGTAAGCAACAGCCTGATCGGTACAATGTGATATCTCGTGAGTTACTGTAAGACAATCTTCACATACTGCTCTGACATCGTAACACATTACTCGTGATGTATCAAAGTCTGAAACATATGTATAACCTAAAATATCAATATAACTGGTACCTGCCAAATAAATCTCAACAGTCTCCATCTGGTTATAGCACAACTGTCTGAAGAATCCGTTCGGATAATATGAGAAATACTCATCAAGACATATCAATGATGCATAAACCTCATTGTAGTCATAACAAGGTGACATTTGTCCGTCATTTAATATGTATTTTGGAACCTCATCACCTATATATAAAGTAATTCCGTATTTGTCTCCGATAATATCTTCAAGTTCATACAAATATGAGAAATCTGTAAGCAGTCCGTGTGAACGACCGTTAGAATACACTGAACCATATGAAGAATATCCGCGTACAATTCCGTATGAATCACAAAGATTTGTAAATTCAACAGAATTAGCAAATCCGTCGAATACTCTTTCTCTTGTCATATAACCCTTGCTTATATTAAAGCTCCACTCTCCGATCTCCGAATCATCACCTGTTCTGTCAAAGAAAGCTTTATAGAGATATGAAACAAAGTCAAAATCGCTTAAATTCTTATTAATAAATTCAGAACTGTAAATAAATCCATGTGCTGCTTCAGTACCGGTCATCTGTCCGCTCGCGAGAGCTATTACCCAGCTTGCATGACCTCCCATATCGCCGTCACGTCCGAGACAAATTCTGTAAAGACGATTTACAAAGCCATTAATATTTACATTACGTTCCATGCCTCCGCTCGGAATATAATATCCGGCATAAATTCCGTATGAATCACAAAGATTAAAGAACTCGAGTGAGTTGGCGAAGCCGGAAATTATATTGTCTCTGCTTGCGCCCTTATCAAGCAAATCACACCAATAAGCTCTTCCTGCTTCATCAGGAGCACGACCGAGAAGCAAATTATACATCTTATCAACATATGTAGCATTATCATAGCCGGCATTCTGAAACTCAGCAGAATAAACAAAACCAAAAACTACAGATACACCAAAGGCTTCTCTGTTAACCAACTGGTTACACCAACCCTCGAGACTCTCTGCATCCGGTTCTCTGTCAAGCGCAATTCTGTAGCAATTTGTTATAAACTCTCTTATTCCGGTTATGTCAGCGTTAACAGAATAACTGATATCTGTCGAACCATCACTCTCCGGAGCTTCGATATAAGAAGCATCCAAAACAACACCCGGCTCATAGTCAGCAAAGAAACTTGAAGATAACAGTGCTTCCTTGTCTTCTTTGGTAAAAACATCAAGGAAATCATCACTGTAAGCTTCATTCCTTGCTGTCTCAGGCTGTTCTGCGTCTGTATCGTCAGCAGAAACTGCCAAACTTAAACCCGAAGTGATAACCATAGAACATGCAATTAATGCAGCAACTGCAGTCACCTTAAACTTTGTAAACAATAAATTGAATTTTCTTTTTAACATCCTTCTTCATTCCTTTTTATAAAAAATCAACCATCATTAATTATCTGTTATTTCAGTTTCAATGTCAATCTCAGAATAATAGCCAAACAAAGTAAAAAGGGCATCTACAAATGAATCACCATCCAGACCTAATTCCTCGTCATATGTATATTGAACGGTTTCTTGAGGCATATACTTAATCTCATCTGATAATGTGCAGAATGCATCTACAAAATATGCCATAAACTCTGTATCATCCAGAAGATCCATGGTTATATCTTTACCTGTATCTTCAACATACTTATCACTTGCATTTGAAGAAGCAATCTCAATCATTTCATTCAAATTAGGACAAACATAATCAATAAATACATCACTGTCTTCCTGTCTTATCTCAAACTCTATCCCGGTACTTATCTTCTTAAGGAATTCATTTATTTTCTCATACTGTTCCTCAGTCAATTGATCACTGCAATTAAAACCTGCATAATATACAACACTTTCAACCAAGTACGGATTGTAATAATCATAGAAGCCTTCATAATCATCATCCATCAAGTCAAAATTAGTTCTGTCGTATTTTACAAGGCCTTCAATGCAAGCAGTAATATATTCAATAGGTGTATAACTTGAGAATGATAATGCCTCATACTCTAATCTGTTAATGTAATAACTGTTTGAACCTGTATCAGCTATAAAAACCTTTACAGAACAGTCAATATCGCCGTTTGCAAAATCAGCAGCATAAACATCCTGTCTTCCGCCTGAACTTGCCTCATCATGAGTCATTTTGTCAAAATTAAATGCCGCACTTGCTTCTTCTTTTGTTTTGAAGAGATCACAAATAGCAATATCACCGGCAAACATAGCCTCGCTTATATCAACATAATCAATTTTCAAAGATGAAACGTAACAGTCCTTAAGAAGAGTTTCTTCTTCACTGTCATTAAAGCACATGATAGCCACCCTGCTTTCTGAGTCAGGCGCAATCAAATCAAACCATTCAGTTATAAAATACTTTGGTTCCAATGTTTCCTTATCCAAATCACTGTAGTCAGTAGAATAAGTCCATCCGTTATCCAAAAGTTCAGACACCTTAAAAGGAAATGAATATGTCTCTCCACACAGATAGATCTTACCGTAATCAGCAGCATCAAACGAATCAGGCATAACTTCTGCCGCTTCTTTCTTCCAGCCTTTTCCGCTGAGTTTATCTTTCATTTCGTCCACACTGCATGCTGAACAAAACACAACACTTGCGCAAAGTGTAAGCGCCAAAGCTCTCTTAAACAGTTTCATAAAATCTCTCCTCGCAATAATAATATCTTTCCGTAAAAAAACAACAAAAAAGATTATATCAGTAAACAGATGAAAATATAAGATACACTATTAACAAGTTAGGATGTTTTATTCAGATAATTCCGTGACTTCTTAACCAATATTCCGCCAATGAAGGCCATAATGCCACATCCTCATATATTATTGGAGCATCGTTGCTGCCGTCATCGTTATTTTTCTCTTCCGATGGTGTATCAGAAAATTGTTTTAACAGCTCCTGACGTCGTTCATCAGATAGATTAAAGGCTGTACCTTTCTTAACATTTTCAACAGCATAGTTAAGTTGTTCAAAGGTATAAGGTTCACCAAAATCACCACGTCGCATTCTGTCATTTGCCGCAGACAGACCATGTCTGCCGTGCGGAAAAGCATAATATGCATACGGGACACCATTTTCCTTCAGAGCCTGAGCCATCATCATACTGTTCTCAACCGGAACCAGATCATCTTCAACAGTTTGCCAGAGAAAAGTAGGCGGTGTTTTGTCTGAGACCTGCTTTTCGAGAGAGAAATAAAGAAGCTCCTCTTCAGGCGAATTACGACCGAGAAGTGAAATTATTGAGTATTCATGGGTAAGCGGTCCGGCAGTAATCACCGGATAACACAGAATAACAGCATCCGGTCGATTGGACACATCAGAATATTTTGAATCAGCAATATCTTCATAATGAACAGCCAATGTTCCGCATACATGAGCTCCTGCCGAGAAACCGCAAACGGCAAGCCTGTCAGGAATAATATTGAATTTATCATGATTACTGCGTATATATCTGACCGCACGCGACAAATCAGAAGAAGGCTGCATTTTAAGCGGGGCCGAAGTAGTAATATCGGTCGTATAGGTAAGTACAAACACATTCATTCCTCTGTTAAAGAATTCCTCTGCTACTATCTCTCCCTCGGTATGAACAACCATACAATACCCGCCGCCCGGAACAACAATCATAGCGGGACGTTTCTCGTTGTCATCATGCATATACACTCTCAGATTCGGAACAAAACCATAGGCAGCAGGATATGTATACTCGCCCTCATCCCAAATATTCACTCTGAAATTTTCCATATCAAACCTCTTTTTTACATTTTCTGTCAGCAAATGCTTTTTTCTTTATAAATTCCGCAATATGATATTCAATTACACCGAGTAAAGTGCTTAGCGCTAACACTGCTATTGCATAAACGAGAGTAGTCCATTTACCGGCTTTAATAAACGAAGTTGTATTTTTCTGCAAAAATCTCAGATGTTCAATTGCAAGAAGATTCATGAGATAAGTATTTAAAGAATATTTTCCGTAAAATTCAGTAATCGGATTGGATACCTTAACCTTCATCATTATTACAATAATCAGCATTGGGAAAACAGTTAATTGGGGAAACTGGCAAAGATAAGTTAATGCTTTCTCTTTGATTCCCGGACCCATTCCTGAGTACTCAGTCCAATATCCGAATTTTGTCTGTCCGTAACCCGACAGAATGCTTAAACCCCAAAATACTGCTGCAAATAAAAGCAGTTTAACCGGATAAAGCTTTTTGAACCAGGCAGTTAGCTTATCTTTGTTATCACCGTAAATGATGCCGACCAAAAAAGCAGGCGCAGAATTAACCCACCACTCACCATGAAACCAGAAAACCTTTTCCTGCTTCCACCACGGTGCGGAAGTCATTCCGTAAAGCCACCAGTTTTTGTCACCTGCCCACCACGCAAAGTGACCTGTTACACAGAAAATTCCTGCAAGCACAGCAATAAATAACAACATAAGCGCATATCCGATTTTGTGATTTTTTACATTCTTGAAAATCAGATAGAAAGCAACATAAAGAAATGTCAAAGTGATCGGAAACCACGCATATATATTCATCGAAGTAAGACCGCTGAGCTTGAACAAAAATTGCGGAACAGTAAATTTAACACCGTCTGCAAGATATACTGTTCCATATATAACAATATCGACATAATAAGCTATTAATATGCCTTTTACTATGCGTTTTTTGAAGAAACCGTCAAAATAGTTTTCTTTTTTATTGAGACTCACAATCAGCCCGTAGCCTGAACAAAAGAAGAACAGTGCAACAAAGAATGCACCCGCATTTAAAAATACTGACAATTCTCCTCTTTGCTGAAAAATATCTTCCTGAGATACATGGTGCAAAATTACACCGATTGCTGCTAAGCCACGCAGTGATTTCATTGAATCAAGACTGAGATAGTCCTCATGAAAATCATTAAGACGCAATTTAGGTTTACATCCCCAGATTAACAGTAAAATCAGAAACAAGTAAATGATGTCTGTCGGTTTCATAACACATCTCCCTACGCTGACCTTATCAAAATTCTATGCATAATTATACATTATCACAAATTCATATATTACTCAATTTATTACTGCTTCCGTTATTTTACCGTCGTTCCACCTCAGCAATTCTACGGTCTTGCCGCCGCGCATTTTGAGTCCCCTGACAGTGCCTTGTCTCCAAGCAGCAGGAAGAGCCGGCAAAAGCTTATAACTTCCGTCTTGATTACTTTGGACAAGCATCTCTGCAATACCCGCAGTAACTCCGAAGTTACCGTCTATTTGAAAAGGCGGATGATTATCAAAAAGATTGGGAAGCGTCTGTTTTGAAATCAGTGTTCTGATATTTTGCAAAGCCAAATCACCTTCACCCAAACGGGCATACATATTAATAATCCAAGCACGACTCCAGCCTGAGTGTGCACCTCCGAACGACAGTCTTCGTTCAATGGTTTTGCGTGCAGCTTCTGCCAGCTCAGGTGTCTTATCGATATCAATCCCTGTTCCGGGATATAAAGCAAACAACTGCGATATATGTCTGTGACCCGGTTCAGCCTCATCATAATCCTCATTCCATTCCATAATCTGACCGTGTTTTCCTGTTCTGATCGGAGCTATTCCGGTTAATGTTTTAGTTAATTCATCACTTATCTCTTTAATCCCGAGGATATTCTCTGCCGAGATACAAGCATTAAAAAGTTCTGTAATAATCTCATTATCCATCGTGGCGCCCTTACACAAAAATCCATGTTCTCCGGAGGGCAAAATGTACTCGTTTTCAGGAGACAATGTAGGACATGTTACAAGATAACCGCTTTCATTATCTTCCACCAAAAAATCCAAGATAAACACCGAAGCTTCTTTCATTGTATCGTAATGTTCCTTCAGGAAATCAATGTCCTGCGTAAAAAGATAATGCTCCCAAATGTGAAGTGAGAGCCACGCTGCCCCCATTACCCAATAGGTAGAACTCAGGCATACATCCTGCGGTGCCGTATCACACCAGATATCAGTATTGTGGTGAGCCATAAAGCCGCGGCAACCGTACATAACGCTTGCCGTTCTTCGTCCGTTCTCTCTCATTCTCTCCAGATGTTCTATCAGCGGTTCATGACATTCTGACAGATTGCACACCTCCGAAGGCCAATAATTCATCTCGGTATTAATATTAATGGTAAATTTGCTGCCCCACATAGGACAATAAGAATCATTCCAAATTCCCTGCAAATTAGAAGGCAAAGAACCGGGGCGACTGCTTGCAATCAAAAGATATCTGCCGAAATTAAAAAATCTTACTTCCTCCTCGGCACCTTCTATATCAATACAAACTCTGTCATAAAGCTCCTTATAATCATTCAAGTGTTCCTCATAGAGCTTATCCCAAACGTTTACACCGTCAATTTGCTGCAAACGTTCAACAACATCCGCCGTAGGATCGGTAACTCGATATGTAGTTGCTGCGGTAAGAATGATTGTAACATCGGAAGCATTCTTAACATACAAAGTATTTCCGATTTGCTCAAGGGTTCCGTCCGCATTAAATATACGAATTCCGGCAGCCATACTTACACCGCCTTTTCCGCCGGAGGAAGCCTCAAGAATCTGCATATCCTGATTTTTTATATAGATTGCATCCGCATATGCATTATAAGAAGGTCTTCTTACCATTTGAGTCTCATACGGCTCCATGCTCCAAGGCGTATTGCCTTTGGTAAGCTGAGCATGGAAATTAAGTCTTCCGATTCCATCCGCAGTAATATTTATCACCATTAGATTTGACGGATAACTCGTAAATATTCTTCTACTGTAATTTACACCGTCAATAGTAAAGCTCTCGGTAACAAGAGCCTGTGATAAATCAAGCTTTCTGGAATAATCCGTATAATTAAATGAGTTCCCTGCAAACTCCAGATATAAATCTCCGAGAGGTTCATAATGTCGTTCTTCTTCAGGTGTTCCTGACAGAGCAAAAGCGCTCAACTCCTGAGCCTCTTTTATCTTTCCTTCGAAAATGAGTCTTCTGATTTCCGGAAGCTTTTCCAATGCAGAAGGATTATTGCGGTCCTGCGGACCGCCGAACCATATACTGTCCTCATTCAGTTGAATTCGTTCAGTACAGACTCCTCCGAATACCATACCTCCGAGTTTTCCGTTTCCGATTGGAAATGCTTCGTTCCATTCTGAAGCAGGTGATTCAAATTCGATAATATTTGTGTTCATGCTTTAACCTCATCACAATTCTTATTTGCCGGAAAACAAGCTTTTCGGGAATTATCAGACTAAGACAACAATCAGTACTGCATCACACGATTGTAGTCATATCCGCGATCACTCTTCAAGGAGCGTGAAGTAAGTTCAAATTTAAGTACTGCGTGTTCCTTCAAATTAAAAGAAAGCTTTATTCCTGAAGAAGCCTTTACCGTTTCCGAAGAGACGAACGGATAAGCACCTGCCCTGAGTATTTCCTTTTGAGAAGCATTGAGACTCGACGGTTCACCCATGTCGTGCCAAATCTTAAGAGGATTGCAAACCTCTTCGTCTACCAACTCTTTACAGAGGAAGTATTCATCTGCCGAAGAAGGAAGTTCAATCGCGAAATTCATTTCTTCATTTGTTCTTACTCGATTATCATTCCAGAGAATTCCGCTGTAGCCTTTATCTGTTTTGATAATTACACCGTTATGATCCTTGTAAACACATTCGCCTCCTTTGTCCTGTGCCTCCTTCAAATCTTTAAAAAACTTAAAGGTCCAGAATGTAGGCTTAGGAATAAGACCGTCAGCAACCATGCCGAAACCGCCGTGGAAAGGCGTAAACGGAACTCCTCCCTCTTCAAAAATATCACCGAAAGTCCAATAGGAATACGATTCATTAACTTCACCCATTCTTGAGAGGAGTCGTGCAACAAAAGCAGCATTCTGATTCGTATCGTGAACCGGCGCATTCCCGATGTATGAGGTGTTAAATTCGGTTATATGCATCTCCAAACCCTTGTATTTAGGGAAACTGTCAATTATCTCACGACTTTTTTCAAGAACTGCAAATTCAGCATCGCCGTCTCTTAATGCAGGGTAACCGTAGTGTCCGACAAACTCCGGATTATCTGTTGTGTAATGATGACGTGTAACAAAATCAAGCGGGATGTTCTCTCTGTCAATAAACTCCATAAAGCACTGCATCCAACGCTCATCATCAACACCGCATATCGCAGGGCCGCCGACACGGAATAACGGATTGACCTCTTTTATCGCATAAAAGGTCTCTTTAAACAACTTGAAATACTCTTCCATATCAGCGCCCTTCCAGAAGCCCGGAAGATTAGGTTCATTCCAAACCTCTATCGGCCATGTAACAACATCATCGACACCGTATCTTTCCATAAGATGACGCAAAAGATTCTGAACCATTTTATTCCATCTTGAATATTCTGACGGCGGTGTAACATTACCTTTCCAATAAAATATAGTCTGGTCCCCTGAAGCCATCTTCTTCGGCATAAAACCTAATTCCAGGAACGGCCTTAACCCTTTCTCAAGATAGGAATCCATAACCATATCAAGATAAGTATAGTTATACTCATCCTGTATATTTCCGTTCTCATCCTTGTATTGATGATATATAGCCATATCATCGGTAAAAAGACCGTGACCTCTTATGTGCTTGAATCCGATATACTTCTGAACAAAAGCCAGCTGCTCCTGATATTCTTTCTGAAGTGCAAGTCCCATTCTGCCGGTACCTACACAAAAGTCCACATTATTTTTGAATTCAACTGTATCACCGTTTTTTATGTTAATTTCAGTATACATTCTCTCTCCCCCTCTGATTGTTTTCTACCTACACATTTTACCTTATTACACGCGAAAATAGGTGTTTTATTTTATAATCATACAAGTTATAATAGAGAAGATATTTTTAATTTTTGAAAGGAAGAAAGAAATGAAGAAAATTATCACTACTTTATTAACTTTTGTTATGGTTTTCTCCTTCTTTACAATTCCTTCTTCAGCTTATTCAACTGAGGGTGTTGAGGGATTTGTTGCAAGATGCTATGACATAGCACTCGGAAGAGAACCGGACGATGAAAGCCTTAAGGGTTGGTGCGATCAGCTTCGCAACGGTGATGCTTGCGGTGTATCTGTAGCATTCGGATTTGTTTACAGTCCTGAGTTCCAGAATGCCGGCTTCGACAATGCAACATATGTTGAGAAAATGTACAACATGCTTCTCGGTCGTGCTTCTGACGAAGGCGGTAAAGCTTACTGGGTTCAGCAGCTTGATGCAGGCGCAAACAGAGAAGATATTTTCTCAGGTTTTGCAAACTCTGTAGAGTTCTTTGAACTTTGTAATTCTTACGGAATCTATTCAGGTTGTTATATTCCTGGTGTTGGTATGCAGCGCAATGCTGATATTAACGGATTCGTAGATCGACTTTACAGAATCTGTCTCGGAAGACACGGTGATATGGGAAGCCAGGCAGGCTATGTACAGCAGCTCGCAGCAGGCGCAGTTAACGGTTCAGCTGTTGCTACAAACTTCGTTTTCAGTGCTGAATATATGGACAACTGCGAGAGCATCACTGATTTTGTTACAACACTCTATCAGGCAATTCTCGGAAGAAATCCTGATGAACCGGGACTCAACGCTTGGGCTGAGAATTATTTTTATAATTATTGGTCTTTAGAGCAGTTGTTTGACGGTTTTGCAAATTCTGCAGAATTTGATTCAATCTGTGCCGGTTACGGAATCGTTAAGGGAACAAGTACACTCGGCCGTAATATTCCTTCATTGGCAAGCGTACCTTCAAATGTAGGTCCGGGTCTTGCTCTTGTAAAGAGTCAGTATGACAGCATTTTCCCTGCTGCTTCATTAGATCATCTCCAGGATACTGAAATTTTCAGACTCGGTTATGTTCTCGAGGATGAAGAAATTTTCGGTTGGTACGACATGGTTGACTATAACGGTTTTGATTACGATTCTTCTTATGTAGATTATATCAAGACATCACGTATAACTTTTGCATATACCGTAGCTGATTCTGACAGCGAACAGGTTTATTATGAAGTTTACAATGTATCATCAGGATACTCATTAGTAGCTTCAGGCAATGTAATTCCTGATATGTATGTTGAGGGTAATATCGTTGAAGTTGCTTACGGTGATTCTGTTAACAGCGTACCTGCAGGTTCCTACCTCATAGTAGTAACAAATGCAGCAAAAACACAAGCTATCCTAACAGCACGTTGTAATGTATTAAGCTGAGTTTTTATTGATTGCTGAATTCTTAGGGGCTGTCTCAAAAGTGATTATTTCACTTAGAGGCAACCCTTTTATTTTGTTCATAACACGGCACAAAAGAGCGCAGAATATTGTAAAAAACTGTCTTCAGGGGCGTATTTTGTAGATAACTTGATTTCCGAGCATGCT